>DASUCH010000088.1:0-8931 GCA_035762785.1 Nitrososphaeraceae archaeon
CAATATATAGCATAGGCAGTTTTTATTTTCTTTCAGAAATATGCAAATCTTAGTACAATAAACATATTTCATTTGTAGAAAATTAACAACAATAACAATCACTACAATAACAATAATAATAATAGTAAAATATTAAGGAATAATATCAATGAAAACAATATCAATTAAATACCAAAACCAAAAAATTATGTTGAAATAATGGTGATTCAAAATAAGGGTAAAAGGAATTAAGAAAACTTTAATCGAGATAACCGTCATTGGAAAGGACAGAAAAGGGGTTGTGGCCGAAATTACTAATTTTATCTTTAAGAATTATGGAAATATAGAAAAAATAAATCAAAATGTAATCCGAGGACTTTTTGGTATGCAGCTTGAAGCTTCATTCAATCGAATAATAAAAGAAGATCTTGATAGAGGTTTGGAATCACTTGCAAAAGAGTTAAAGATGGAAATTAAGGTGCATTACCAAGAACCAAATAGATTAGCTAATATTGCTATTCTCATAAGTAACGAAGATCATTGTATATTAAAAATACTCGAATCTTACCATAAAAAAGAACTTAAATCAAAAATACCTCTAATAATTGGAAGTTCGAATGTGTTAAAACCAATAGCCCATAAATATAATATTCCTTTCTATGTGATTGATCATAAAGATCAGATAGAAGCCGAAGGACAAATATTGAAATTGTTCCAGGAATATAACATAGACATGGTCATTCTTGCTAGGTATATGCGAATTCTTACACCAAATTTTGTTTGGAGATATCCCAATAAAATAATTAATATTCATCCATCCTTATTACCCGCTTTTCCTGGTGCCTATGCTTATGTTCAAGCATACGAAAGAGGGGCAAAAATCGTAGGTTGTACAGCACATTTTGTAACTGAAGACTTGGATCAAGGACCTATTATATGCCAGAAATCCTTCAATGTTATGGATACAGACAATATTGACTCTATTAAAAACAAAGGAAGGAAATTAGAAAGCGAAACATTGCTTCATGCCGTAAAACTAGCATTGGAAGGAAAACTGGAAGTTTATTGGGGAAAGGTGCATGTAAAAAAAAATAGAAAAACAAAATAAATTGGCTACAATCATTTTATTAATTTTTTTAACTATAACCCACATAGACATTATATAATAAGGATAAAAAGAACTAATGAGATGAAGGACTAAAGGTATTGGTAAAAAATGAATAACATTTATGGTTTATCTAACATAGAGATAGAAAATTGGAAAAAAAAATCCGATCAAATCATAATTCCTATAGGTTCGTTAGAACAGCATGGACCTCATCTTCCCGTTTCAACAGATACTATTATAATAGAATATTTAGCAAAAAAAATTGCTGAAAAAATTCAGAGTTTATATATTCCAGCTATTACTTTTGGTATTTCCTTTGAACATGAACCCTTGTTTAATATTTCATTATCTAATAATACTTTCTCCAATCTTATTGGTGATATTTGTGTGTCACTTGCAAAGTATGGAATGAACAATATTATACTGTTAAATGGTCACCATGGCAACATGGGATCTATGTATTATATTTCTCAAAACATTTCTCATAAAGTTCCTTCAAATATACACCTCAACTTCATCAACTACTGGAATTTAATGAATGACTTTGATCATGCTGGCGAAATTGAAACATCACTTTTATTAGCAATTAATACAAAGATGGTCAAAATGAAAATGGCACGTGCAAATACCAAAGAGATTGGTGGATCAAAAGTTGCTTATTCAAGTCTTACATCTATTCCTGGGTCTTTTCCAAAAATTACAGGAAATGGAGTATGGGGTGACCCAACCAAAGCATCAATAAAAAAAGGACGATCGTTATTGGTTGGTTTAATGCAAAAGCTTGAGCAAACTCTAATAGAATTTCGAGAGTTCAGTAGTTAAAGGAATAGTTATTTATAAATTCTAAAATTCACGATAGCTATCCAATAAAATAATCATACCTTTAAATGAAATTTTAATATATACCTAATATTCATTTGATAGTAAAAGGTAGATTTAGTATTGTCAATTGATATGGCTGTAAAGGTTTTGGATGAGAGTTTTGGAAAAATTGTCCTAATAAAATTAAAGGGTGGTAAAGTTATTAGAGGAATTCTTCATGGTTTTGATCAACACATGAATTTATTGCTTGATGATTCGGTAGAAATAGTAGAAGGCAAGTCGTCAGATTTGGGAACTATTGTAGTGAGAGGGGATAATGTAGTTATAATATCCCCACCCCCGGTATAGACTACTCAGGAGAATGTGTAAGAAAGAGGTTGATATGAGAAAATGACAAAAGGCACTACCTCAATGGGCAAGTATACCAGAAAAAAGGTACATATAAGATGTAGAAGATGTGGCCATAATTCTTTTCATAAAAGGGGAAAAGCCTGTTCGAAATGTGGCTATCCTGATCCAAAAATGAGGAAGTACAACTGGATCAAACGTCAAGTGATGTAATAGAATAAAATATTAAAAAAAGTAAATTAGAAATAAATAAAAGTTTAAGGATTCTAAACCTTTATTTTCTATTAAAATTTCATATAGTTAGTAGAATTGAATTATTTTAGAATTAAATATATCCATAGAGATTATAATCCTTAGTTAAAATGGTTGAGTTAGTAGCCTCTCTTTTATTGATAATAATGGGATTATCGATGATTGGAGGAATTATTTTTGGATTATACTATACTAAAATTGGTTCCCTTTTTTTTGATTTAAAGAAAATTAGAAGAATAAGCCATCACAAGTCAACAAACGCCATGAGCAAAGAACAAGAAAAAGTACAACTAGAATTAGAGAATGTGCTAAAAAACAAACCAGACTTGATAAAAACAAGTTCCGAGTTAATGGAGGAAGAGTTAAAGATATACCAATTCGAGAAAGATTTGGCAAACCATGCTATAGAGAAGATTTTGATTGCATCTAAAAATAAATCAATTGATTCCTTTGAAAAAGATCGTCTATTACTAAAGTATAAAGATCAGTTAAAAAAGTTAAATGGAAAAATGGATAAAATCCAATCAGAAATAGATGTTACTAAATTAATTAATCTTAGAAATGATTTAGCTCTTCTATTAGATAACAAAATTTCAGATATAGATGAAAAGATTAAAGAAATCAACTACAAAATAGGAACTAATTATAAAATTAAAGAAATACTAACTCAAAATAAAAAAAATACATCCTACAATGATAATGATAGTATAAAGAATATCAATAATGCTCCTTCCGTTGAGGGTGAAAGAACCATTGATGATCATAATCTAAACTTTAGTGAATTAACAACTTTCAAAAATAATCCCAACCAAAAAAGAAAAGAGATGGTTATTGAGAGTCAGAGAAAACAAATTGATGACCTAAAAGATCAAGTTTTAGTTGCATTAGATAGACTGGATAAAACTCAGGATATTAAAACAGAATTAAAAGATGACCTCGACACAGAAAAAGTTACACAGATTAGTACTTTTATAGAGAAAGACCTCCAGGATAACTACCAGAAAAAATCAGAAAATAATAATGGGAAGGAGTCTTTAAGTGGTGAACATGATAAACAATCTATTAATTCACTGGTTGAAAATAATTTGAATATTCCAACAATTTTTGGTTCTCTTGGTACTAAAGCTAGTACTGATGACGTTGTGACCACGAAAATGGTAACGGATCCTATAAACCAGAAAGCTGAAGGAAGCTTAAAAAATTATGTGGATGTAAATTCAGAGATGATAATAAATGAACCAAATTTTTTTACATCTTTAGATATCGAGAAAAACAATACTAATCATACCAACAAAAATACTCCGCTATCAAATATATTGAATCAAAATAGTTCAAAAGTTCACCCTACCACAAAATCTGAATATGACGAGAGAGATGTACACCAAGACCATCCGAGCAACAATGACAAACCATCATTCGATTCAAATGAAAATAAAAATATTAATAACAAATCTACTACTAAGAGATTCAAATTTCCATTAGCATTTATTTTTTCTAAAAACCGCAAAGGAGATGAAAACAAAAAAGATGAAAAGAGCAATTTAGAGACTAATGAAGAAAGAAAAGATTCGCTTAACAATATTGTTAATAAAAGTAATAGAAAATGAAACCTTTTTTACCTGTATAAGCTGTTCATTATGACCTACAAAAATTAGCTAGGGGGTTATTCAGCGCCCAAAAAACCTATAAGATCAAATTCCTCAGTAGATGTTGTTGATTGGATTTCAGCAATAGAAATAAGATGATCATCAGGATCTAATATAATTGCGTGTTTGCCAAAGGGCTCACTTTTTGGTTCTTTAAAAAATCTAACATTCTTTGCCTTTAGATCCTTTGCTACTTGATCCAAATCAGAAACCATAAATCCTACTAGAACATTTGGATGATCGTCATCACTTTCATCTTTACCTTTTCTTCTTCTCGGATGCAATGCAAGCGTAGTTCCCTTATCGAAAAATTCAATCCAATCAGTAGTTTCTACTTTGAGTTTTAAACCAATCGTATCTTTATAAAATTGTGTGGACCTTTCCATATCGTCAACAAGCAATATTACTGAACCAATTTTGTTGAACATCAAGATTCATTTTCTATAGGAATGATGCTTAATAAAAGAATTTGTATATTTATAGTTAATAGATCATAGAACAAGGTAACCATGCAGAAAAGTATTGTGTGTGTTGTCTAATTTTTCTGAACTAAATTATTAATATTTTATTACTTATTATTGTAACAAAAGTAAAATATAAAACTATATTGAAAAGACAAAAATAAGAGTATTAATAACTCTCTCAAATTGTTAGAATTGATTTTTGCATTCTTTATTATACCTATATTAAATAATAGTTAGAAAGTTATCTTTATTATTAATAAAGCTGATACACCTATTATGGATTGTTAATATTCTAACATAAAATTTTATTTTAATATATTGAATTATAACTATAAAGGTTAAAATAATAAATAAAAAGAGAAAATAATTTCTTAATTTCTTGTTATTAATAAATAAATATATAATAAAATTTTCGAATTTACTGTGCTAAATCTTATTATTACAATAATAATAATAATTATTATTAAAATAATTTTTTTTCGTCGCTCGCAAGAGTAATTATAGTTTTTATTTTGAACTATAATAATATTAAATTATATTTTATTTGAACTTTTATTTAAAAAATTATATAAAGAATAATAAAACGTACATAGCCACCATATTTCGAATGTGGTATTGAAAGACAAAAATCTTGATCATCTTGTTCCTATGACTGAAAGTATTATTGAAAAACATTTTTTGAAACCATTTGATAAAAACAATATAAAAAAAAAAGAGAATATAATTGTAGGATTAGGAAGCGGTAGTACTGTTGCTGAATTAGTTAAAAAAATAGCAACAATTCCTAACAAGGAGAACTTCATTTTTATTCCTACTTCTATCCAAATAAAAATAATTGCTGAAAAGGCTGGTTTAACCTTTACAGATGAGAATAATATTTATAATCTTGATTTGGTAGTAGACGGAGCTGACCAGATTGACCAAAATCTGAATATGATTAAAGGAGGAGGAGGAGCCCTTTTCAAAGAGAAAATTATAATGTATTCAGCAAAGGAAAGGATTATTCTAGCCGATTCAAATAAATTTGTACCAGAATTTACTTTACCTATTCCTATTGAGGTTCATCCCTTTGCTAGATCTACCGTAATGAAAAAACTGGAATCCATGGGAGTTATAGGCAAAATTACGAAAAATTCCAAAATAAATAATCTACAAGATAAACTCCATGGTACTTTATCATCAGCAAGACCGATAATTAGAACTAGCCAAAAGGGTTATCCATTTATTACTGAAAGTGGTAACATAATCCTAGATACAGAATTTCCTGGTATTCTTGACATAGAAAAGGCAGAACAAGAGATAAAAAGTATCCCAGGCGTTATAGAGGTTGGACTTTTCGCTAGAAAGAATAATACTCAATATTATTCTGTCAATAGCGAAGGTAAATTTTCTGTCAAAAAATTTTATAATTAACTACTTATGATAAGAGTATATACATATAGGTATCTCGAATTTATTAATGTTTGAATCGCTGGATAAACTTTCCGTATCCATAATTATTTTCATCCACAATATAATTTTCCATTACTATCTTTCCTCTCAATATAGTAGAAATAGGCCATCCACATAATTCCCATCCATCATAAATAGTATAATCAGAATAAGATTGTAATAGCTCAGGTGTGACTTTCTTTTTAAGATCAAGATCCACAATAACCAAATCTGCATCAGATCCTTTCTGTATAGAACCTTTTTGTGGATAAAGCCCAAATATTCTTGATGTATTATAACTTGTAACTTCTGTAACTCTTTGCAAATTTATTCTACCTTTATTTACACCTTCACTTAAGAGAACTGGTAGCATAGTGGCAATTCCAGGAAATCCCGATAATGATTCTAACAAATCGCCATTCGGATCCAACTTAAGCGACAATCGATTAGCAACATGATCCGTACCTATTGTATCAATTATTCCATTTCTGAGGGCATACCACACACTTTGCAAGTCATGTTTGGAACGTAAAGGCGGAACTACCTTGCCTTTTAGATTATTAAAATCATGAGTATGAGTTAGATAATGAGGACACGTTTCAATATAAAGATTACATCGTCCTTTCTCTTTTTCTTGTATAATAGCATCTATAGCAGCACTCGAGCCGATATGGACAAAATAAATATTAGAATTATATTTTCTACCGAGTTCAGTAATTTTTTGTATGCTTTTTACCTCTGAATGAACCGGTCGACATCGTGACCATAATTCGAGTAAATTATTCTGTTCCAATTTTTGATCTTTCTGAACTTGAATTTTTGTCTTAATATTTATTTTAGTCTTTTTTTTCTGACCTTTTTTTGTATCAGTATTTTTTTCGAGTGTGGTACCAGTTAGTGAGGAGGAGTCCATTGCTATCCTGGTGGGATTGGCATTGGAGTCAAATGATGATGAAAATGATGATGAAAAGTTATTATTGGTATTTTTTTTATCAATAATTTCTCTTTTTATTTCGTTAAAACAGATTTCTGGATCCTCTGCATGTACTAAAAGCATAGTATTAAAAAGAGAAGTAGTTTTAACAATTTTACTTAAAAAATCATCAGAAATTTCTACCCTTCCACTTCGAATTTTTTTTTCCTTTGGATTTAAATCCATATGAATTTGATTTAGTTTAGATCCTAAGTTCATGTATACCTTGAATGAATTTATTCCTTTTTCTCGTATCAAATAGGAAATATCTTTTAAATGTTGTTCTATTAAAATTGAAGGATGAATAGAGAAATCTATTATATGATTCTTTAAACTAGCATTAATTTGGTTTTGAATGTTAGTTTGATAATCTGAATATAACCTTAACATTCTTATCATTGTCGTAACCCCTCCTATAGCTGCTGACTTGGATTCAGTTCTAGCTGCCTCTTCTATTGGTGTATAAACACCATAATGAACATGTGGATCTATTAATCCAGGAAGGATATATTTTCCTGTTGCGTCAATAGACCTATTATAATTGATGTTACCTAATGATTTGGAAAGCTCTTTTATTATTCCATTTTCAATCATAATATTAGTATTGAGAATCCCAACTTTAGGGATTACAATAGTTCCATTTTTTATTAATAGATCACATGAATTTGGCATTATTTTAAATAATAAAATAAAAGCTCATTATTAATTATGTTACTTAAAAATTAATAAAATAATATAAAAGTATTTACTGATTTTTATAATATTTAAGATTTAAGTGGTTAAATAAAAAAAATAAGTTTAGGTTACTGTTACTTTACCCGTCATGAACGGATGTAAAGAACAGTAATAGTCAAATTCTCCTGCTGTATCAAATGTATGTTCCCATGTCGCACCTGGTGCAATTATACTTGAATCAAATGCTGGTTCTCCAGCTGCTCCGCCTTGGGGACCTCCTTCTACTACTGTATGAATTGTACTATCGTCATTTGAAAATGTGACAGTAGATCCTGCAGCTACAGAGGCTTCAGTTGGGACAAAAAATTCAGTAGCGCTTGGATTTGAAGATCCTGCTGCAATAGATATTGTTTCTTGAGCATATGCTAAAGTTGCATTCATTGTTTTAGAGGTTGTATTTGCAATTATTTGTTCATATGGAATTGGTTTTCCCACTTCTGCTACTGCACTTTCGCTACCTTTTGGAGCAACTCCAGTTCCTGGAGGGTGATCACTATCTGTAGCATTTCCATCAGCGACAACAGCAAGGGCTGCACCTCTTACTACATGATTCATGTTATGGTCAACTCCTACATAAGTTCCTGCCTCGGGGAATGTCGACTCAATTACTGAAGCAGAACCTGGTGGGATCCAATATGTTTCATCATTGATGAGTTGAGTTCCATAATCGTCTCCTGCAGGATTAGATCCATCTCTTACAGTAATCATACCAGATATAAAGTGGAAAGATGTGCCTTGGTTAGGACCTGGATTTAGGATATACCATCTTGTCAATTCACCTGGTGTAACCTTGAATATTTCTGGATTGGGATTCAATACGAGCTTTGCTGTCTCTCCGACTCCTGGCACATATTTGTGTGCCATACCGTTAGTCATTATAAGATCAGGCTGGTCAGTTGCAAATTTAGTAAGATCAAATGTTCCAACTGTTCCGTTAGTACCTACAAAAAGACCTTTATCGGCAGTATTATAATTTTCTGAAATTGCGAGATAGAATTCTTTTGCTGGTTCTTCATTTTCTGGATGTACAACAACTACCCCATACATACCGTTTGCAATGTGTTCCCATACACCATTCAACCCATCAGCACCACAGTGATACATAAATGCTCCTGGATTATCAGCATATACAGCTACAGATTTAGTTTCTCCTGGAGCAATATTACCAGATAA
>DASUCH010000089.1:0-19325 GCA_035762785.1 Nitrososphaeraceae archaeon
ATGATAATAACGTAAGGGAAGATAAGGAAGAAGAAGAAGAGGATTTTGAAGATGCTTCTCTAAATGAATTGTTTGACGATAACAATAATAATAATGATGATAATAACGTAAGGGAAGATAAGGAAGAAGAAGAAGAGAAGGATGATAAGGAAGAGGAAGACGAAGTTCCATTTATACTTCCTTTTAAGGCAGTACCCTTTCCATAAATTGTCAAATTAAAATTAGCTATTATTAAGATGACAAAGAAGTTATGTATTAAAGTTATTTTGTAAAGTTTAATATCAGGGTTATCAGACTTGCATAATGGGCGGGGGTCGTAGAGCCCGGCCAAATAACAAACAATTTGGAGACGCGGGACTTAAGATCTAAAAAATGGGTGATCCCGTCCTTTAGAGGTTCGTGGGTTCAAATCCCACCCCCCGCATGTTATATAATTAATCTTTTCTAAATCCTGCAATATCTTTGATAAATAATTCATGTAATCTTCTATCTGATGAAAGTTCAGGATGAAATGATGTTCCAATAATATTATTTTGTTTTACAGCCACAATTTTATCATTGAGTTTAGTTAGGATAGTTACGCTTTCTCCGACATTATTTACTATAGGCGATCTTATGAAAATTCCTCTAAAAGGTTCCTTACCTAAAACTGGAATTTCAAGATCTGCTTCAAAGGATTCATGTTGTCTTCCGAATGCATTTCTTTCAATTACAACATCTAACATTCCAAATAATTTTTGTTTTGTCTCTCCAACAACTTTGTCATATGTTCGTTTTGATAACATTATCAAACCCGCACAGGTACCTAATACAGGCATACCTTCATTAATTTTCTTCTCTATAGTTTGAAAGACTTTACCTTGAATAGAGAGCAAACTTCCAATTACAGTACTTTCACCACCTGGTAATATTAAACCATCTAATTCTGCTATAGATTCAGAATAGCGAACTGACTCCACGGTTCCTCGTAAGTTTAGCTTCTTTAATGCCTCAGCTGTTGCTAATATATTTTCTTCTATATCTCCTTGAATTCCTAGTACTCCTACCTTAATATTGCTCAAATCATAGGGCCTCTTTCCTGCATACGTAATTCAAGACTTTTAGTATCTAGACCTAATAGCGATTTTTTCTCATCCACTAATTTTTGAGCTTCCATAACTATCGTAGGATCATCATAATATGTTGTAGCTAAAACTATTGATTTAGCTCTTTGTACTGGATCTTCAGCTTTAAAAATACCAGAGCCAACGAAAACACCATCACATCCTAAATTCATAACTAATGCTGCATCGGCAGGTGTTGATATACCACCTGCCGCAAAATTTACTACTGGTAATCTAGCGAGTTTAGCAGTTTCCTTAATTAATGAAAAAGAAATTTTAAGTTCTCGGGAGAATTTAATTAATTCTTGTTCGTCTTTGTCAAAATAGAAAGATCGAAGTTTTCTGATATCATTATTTACTTGCTTAATGTGTCGTATAGCTTCTGCAATATTTCCCGTTCCTGGCTCACCTTTAGTTCTAATCATAGAACTTCCTTCTTCTATTCTTCGTAGTGCTTCGCCTAGATTCTTTGCACCATTTACAAAAGGAGTAGTATAGTCCCATTTCCATATATGATTTTCCTCGTCTGCAGGTGTAAGGACTTCACTCTCATCAATCATATCAACACCTATCACTTCCAGTATTTTTGCTTCTGATATATGCCCAATCCTACATTTAGCCATGAGTGGTATTGTAATTTCATCCATTATTTCTTCAATAACTGTGATACTAGCAGTCCTAGCGACTCCTCCAGCCTTTCTAACATCATAAGGTAATTTATCTAAAACCATGACTGCGACAGCACCAGCATCTTCTGCGATCTGTGCCTGTTCTACAGTAGTAACATCCATAATAACACCGTGTTTTTGCATATGAGCAAAACCTCGCTTTACTAATGTAGTTCCTTGAACTAATTGTTCATTATGTAAATTCTTAAATTTGATGCCGTTACGCTCTTCCTCTGTTGCTACAATAGAAATTGTCATTATTTAAATTTATTAAAAAGCATCTATTATAGGTTTAGTTTAGTATGACGTAATATGTAAAGTTAAACAGTAACCATATTGGACAAATAATTGGGTAAACACACTATTTTTTCATAAAATTGGTTAATCCATAAATAGGTTGTCCATTGTAATCATTTCCTAATATTTTGGGGTCTAAAATAATACTTATTGAATTTTCTTGCAAAATTAAATAAAGACCAATGTTTTTAATATTATCAGGAGTTATAATGTCTGCTCTACCTTCTATAATAGTGCTATCATTTTGAGATAATTTAATAGGAGTATTACCATTTACAACTACTAGATTTAGAATTTCATACATATGTGGAGACATTCCATCTTTATTTATTGAAGATATTTTAGCATCAAATGATACAATATTCCCATTTTTTACATCTAAGTTCCAACTACCATTAAGAAGAAGAAGATTTTTTAAATTATTAGGATTATTAGATGTAGTAATATTTGAATTGGAAAGTACTTGTTCTAAAGAAAAATTTGAATCACCTTCGTTAGAGATAATATCAATTAAACTATTTGTTAAAAAATCTACAAAATTTACATCTTCTTTTTGTTTGCCTAAATTTAAAAGATTTGCAAAATCGTTATTATCCTTCACATGAACTTCATCTCCAATGAAGATTAAAGAAAATATAGAACCATTTAGGTAAAAGGATGTTTGAGAATTATCTCCTATATTATTAGACAAATTTAAAATTGGAATAGACTCTCCAAAATATAGAAATTTGAATATTACTAAAAAAACTAAAGTAATTACAAATAAAATTATAAGCCATTTCATTAAACGACTCTTTATATTTTTTAATACTATTAAAATTTATATGATTATTGCTACCAATAACAAACTAAAAGATGAATCTTATTTTTCTAATCTATTTAGAGTATTTTTAATTTCATCATTTCTCCAAAGCATTTCTTGTATCTGGTCAAGACTAAAATTTTCATTCCAACTATCGAGTGTAGTTTTTGCTATTTCTGAAGTATTATATATTATATTCCAATAAGGATGATGCTCTGCTGTAGAGTATGATAACTCTAATATTTCGTTTACACCATTTTTAGCTCTCTTTAAAATAGAGGTATTAGATATATATATTCCAATAAATCCAGATTCCTTATCAAATTTAGTTTTTATATCTATTCCTTCTTCTTCTTTTAGATCTGTTATAACAGAACAAATAGCATTGTAAATTTTATTATATTCTGAACCTTCAGAAATCATATTTTATATTATATTGTGTTACTTATTTATAGATTAGAAATTATGAGAAATAGTTATTATATTATACAATTTTAATATCAAATAGCATTGTAAATTTTTATATTACTCCTCATCCAAATTATCTATGCTTTCAAATTCATCGTAGGTTTCTTTCAAGTCCTCTTCGAATTCGGTTTCAAGTTCTTCATTAGACATTATATTTACTTATTATAATTAAAAAATAAATCTTTTTATGATATATTAAATAGTGTGAAATTAATTCATGTAAATAATTATTTATAAGAAGGTATATGATTATATTAAAAAATGAATACCACAGCCAAAAAGCCTATTGAGGATAATGAAACTCCATGTGATTATTGTGGAAACCCCATAGAAATATGTATGTGTGTATGCCCATATTGTGGAGAAACTAATTCCTGTGAATGCTGTTTATATGATGCTGTTACTGGTGGTGGATAAATTCTATTTTTAAGATATTTATTAGATAAAATTACCATATAAATTATAGAATGAAAGATAAAATTGTTAATGAGATCACTTGGTTAATTGGTGGAGCTCAAGGAAGTGGTGTTGATTCTGCTGCTAATATCTTTTCTAAAACTTGTGCAGAAGATGGATTATATATTTTTGGAAAAAGAGAATACTACTCAAATATAAAAGGAGAGCATAGCTATTTCACTGTTAGAGTATCAAATAAACCAATACGATCACATAAAGAATCTATAGATATTCTAGTATCTTTTGATGCCGAGACTTTATTTAGACATGCAAAAGATGTGTCTACTGATGGAATCATTATATTTAATTCTGAATTGATTGAAACATCGATAAATGAAATTCCAACGTTAGACTCAAACGTTCAAAACAATATAATAGAATATTGTAATTACAGTGGAGAAGATCCATTTACAATCAAAAAATTTATAGAAAAAATACAACAAAACTCTATAAAATGCTATGGAATCCCATATCATCAATTATTAAAAAACTTTTCAGAACATACTAATAATCCTGCATTGAGTAAACTTGCTAGAATGATAAATGTCTTGGCTTTATCTATATCTTTATCATTTATTAATATTAATCGTCAAGCATTATCTCGTGCAATAAAATATATATTTAGAACTAAGCCAAAAATTGCAGAAATCAATGTTGCAGCTGCGGAATATGCCTATAATTACGCTGAACAAATATTTCAGAATAATAAATTTACTTTTTCTGAAAATAAAAGGGATTTTTCTGATATTATTTTAGTACAAGGAAGTCAATCATCTGCATTAGGTAAAATAGTTGCTGGATGTAGATTCCAGACATACTATCCTATAACACCTGCAAGTGAAGATAGTGAATTTTTAGAGACAAATCAAGTAATAGAACAAATAGATGGCAATAAGGGTTCAGTATTGGTAATGCAAACGGAAGATGAAATTTCTGCAATAACCATGGCTATTGGTGGTGCTTTGACTGGAACTAGAACTGCAACTGCAACCTCTGGACCTGGTTTTTCATTAATGGCAGAAGCCTTGGGATGGGCAGGTATCAATGAAGTTCCATTAGTAGTATCACTATATCAAAGAGCAGGTCCATCAACAGGTCTTCCTACTAGACATGAGCAAGGAGATTTATTATTTGCAATCAATGCTGGTCATGGAGAATTTCCTAGAATAGTGTTTGCATCGGGAGATATTGAAGAAAGTTTTTATGATACATTAAAAGTATTTAATTTTGCAGAGATTTTTCAATTACCGGTTATTCATTTACTAGATAAAGCAATAGCAAGTAGTGTAATGACATGTAAAAATTTTGATCCAAATAAAATTAGTATTGATAGAGGATATTTTCTTAAGAAAATTGATAATAAATTACAAGATCAGGAAAAATTAAAACATTTTAAAAGATTTGAATTGAAAGAAAATGGACCAATTTCTCCTAGACCACCACTTGGTACAGAGAATGGGATTTTTTGGAATACTGGTGATGAGCATGATGAAGAAGGACACATTACAGAAGATCCTACAGCTAGAATAAAAATGATGGATAAACGCATGAGTAAACTCGATTTGATTTTAAAGGAAATACAAGACGAAGATAAAGCTTTATCATATAATGAAAATTCTGATATTGTAATTACTAGTTGGGGATCCACGAAGGGAGCTATTCTGGACACCTTAGATGAGTTAAACAAAGAAGGAATAAAAATAAAATTTGTCCAGGTTAAATTATTAAATCCTTTTCCTCAACAATTATTAGAAAGGATGTTAAATTCCGCTAAAACAATTATTAACATAGAAATGAATTATTCATCTCAATTAGCAAAGCTTATCAAACAGAATTTGCACAGAGATATAGATTATGAAATAGTGAAATATAATGGTAGGCCTATTTCGTGTGATGAGTTATATAGAGTAATAAAGGAGATAGTGAATAATAATAATACTGATAAGAGGAGAATTGTTTTAGATTATGGCACTTAAACCGGCTGATTATAAAACAGAAGTACATAATGATTGGTGTCCAGGCTGTGGGGACTTTGGAATATTAAATGCCATACAAATGGCATTAGCTGAACTGGCAATCCCTACACATCAGGCTGCTATTTTTTCAGGTATCGGATGTTCAGGAAAAACACCTCATTTTATTCATACATATGGAATTCATACATTACATGGTAGAGTGCTTCCATTTGCTCAAGGAGCTAAACTCTGTAATCCTGACCTTGAAGTAATTGCCGTTGGTGGAGATGGAGATGGCCTTGGAATAGGTGTAGGACACTTTGTTAATTCCGGAAGAAGAAACATCGATTTGACATATATTATTTATAATAATGGGGTGTATGGATTAACAAAGGGACAAGCTTCTCCCACATTAAAATTAGGTATGAAAACAAAATCATTGACTCAACCTAACGTTAATGATTCTATTAATCCAATAGCACTTGCTTTTATTTCTGGTTTTACATTTATTGCAAGAGGTTACGCTTACGATATAAGACATCTTAAAGATCTGATAGTAAAGGCTGTACAACATAAAGGGTTAGCCTTTTTAGATATTCTACAACCCTGTCCAACTTATAATGATATAAATACTAAGGAATGGTTCCAAGGATTGGACAATACTGATCAAGAAAATAGAAAAGCAATACCGCGAATATATAAATTAGACAATTCTGGTTATAATGGAGAATTAAAGGACCCAGACCAATATTATGACCTTGCGTCAAGAGTTATAGAAAAGTCAAATGAATGGGGAGATAGAATACCTATTGGAATATTTTATCAAAATGAAAATATTGCAACGTATGACGAGAGAATTGCAATGAAAATAGATAACTATTTAAAGTATCCTCCTGCAAGGCAAGAAATTATTTTAGATAAAAATAAAACAAATTCTAATATAAGTGAATTATTAAAATCATTTAAAGTTAATGCATAATTCTTAATATAATATATACATACATATAATTACATTATTTATATTGCCTCGTTATAATTAATTAAAATTCCAATCAAATAATTTTATTTTATTTTAAAATTTTTCTTCCTTCTTGAATATGTAAAATTTTTTCAAAAAAATTAAAATGAAAAATGAGGGAGTTTTAATCCCATTTACTCCAGGCTGCCATCCACCTGTATGTCCAAGTATTTAGCTTCGCACCTAGTGCTGCTATTGGCACACTAAGCACTGCACCTGCTCCTGCTCCTAAAGCTACAGGACTATTGTAGAACTTACCGACCTGAGGTTCTATAGGCGTCATATACGGGGGCAATGTGGGTCTAGGATATTTGAATGCCATTTCTAGCGGATCCTTAACTAGCAACAGGTTTATCATATTGAATACAGGCAATGACATTCCAACTAGTGTTCCACCTATTAGAATGGCTGCATGCTTATTTCGTCGTGTAGCCCAATATGATAGGTCTAATAACATTGCAGAAGGTATCCAAACTGGCGTTACTACAAAGTCATAGGGATATCCTAAAGCGAACCATGCACCTTTTGCAACCCAAGTATATATTGTCATAATTGTTGCGTAATATGTAGCCGTACCTGGAACTCCTGTGAAGAGCATATAATAAATTGCTCCAACCACAAGCATAGTAGATTGTGAAATAGAAAATACTACAAATGAAGTCCAAGCCCAATCAGTATAGAAGATATAGTCACCAGCATTGATAGTCAATAATGTACTGTTAACAGCAACGACCACTATGAATAGATAGTGCGTTGTACGTCGTAGCCAGACCATAACATCCTACGATTGAAAGTTGTATATAAAATTTTATTTTTTTATTGAAATAATTTGTATCCTTATCTTGTGATTATATTATAGTTATTAAAACCTAAAAAAAATTTTTTAAAAAGTATTAATAGATAAAAAAAGATTTTATGGACGTGGTGATTTTTCGTTTGCTATTTTTATAATAAATATTAATCCTAATACTTCTATGACAGTAAGTACAGACAATGCATAAAGTCCACTAGGTAATGGATAAGCCCACGGATATACAGTTACCCCAACATATATACCACCGGCAGTTGCAATCCAACATAAGATAAATCCAAGAACGTAAACTCCATTCATGTTTTCTACTCTGCGACCTATCATACGTTCTATTTCATCACGATTTCCACCGCCAACTCTTCTTCCATCGCTACTATATCCTTTTGGTAAAGTCATATAATAATAGTGTCGAATATGCCCTTTTAAATTTTGCTATTTATTTGTATAATTACTATAGATTTAAGAGATTAAGTTAAATTTCCTAGTTATTGTAGTTATACGTTTGCTATTTTTAAAAATTTTTTTAAAGATGGAAAGACAAGAAAACAGCAAAACATATATCCATGTTATTCACCTTCCCTACTATACGAATATGATAAAAAGTGCATTAGCCGTAACTATAGCTATAGTTATTGTGATGTCTACTGCAGTAACTCTTATTCCAATTAAAGATGCTGAGGGTCATGGTGTTCAAGCACAGCTTCAAAGCCGATTCGTAAGAATTCAAGATGAAGCTTTTTCAGCACAAAACTTGCAAACTGGGGAGGAATTAACAGTAACTGGGACGTTACAAAGTCTTGTTAATAGACCATTAAGAGCATGGATTTCCCTCTTTAGTGAATCTACTAACGCAGGTAACAGATGGGAATTTACTTCCAGAGACCCACCAGGTAATGTATTCGAACTTCAGCCACAAGCTACAATTCCTTACACAGTAACTGCAAAAGCCCTCGAACCAGGAGTATATCACGTACATACACAGCTTAATGTTGCAACGGTAGGCCCAGGTTTAGGCCCAGGTCAAACAGTTCAGGTAACTGGTCCTGCAATCTTAAAGCCAGTACCATGGGAAAATGTATGGTACCAAGTAATAATTATTGGCGCTGGACTTGCAGTAACTTTTGCAACTAGACCATGGCAAGTTATTTAAAATAATAACCTACTCTTTTTTTATTTTAAATTCAAATTCTCGATAAATATTATTTTATAAAGTAATGTTTATGATGATACTACTTAGTATTTTATACACAAAGTAATTTGTCGAAGATGTATATTAAATATCTTGTTTAAGAATTAAATAAATGTTATTTTAAAACTATTGAGTATTATATCCCACCTGAATTCAGAGAATATAAAATAAAAAAAAGATTAACATGGTTTGTTTGTTATTAGTTAAACAAACCATCATTATAATGATGGTCTACCAGTGATGTTTCTCATCTGGGATTAAACCAATCTGTTCTCTTTCAAAATATTTTTCCAATTCTTGTGTCCAACGTTCTTTTGCAGAAGACCCACCAAGTCCTTTCCTTCTTAGCCAAAATGAAATTACTCCAAGCAGGAAGACCGCAAATAATATTGTACCGAAAATATACACCATAACGTCGTAGAACAATGGATCATAGCTTGGACCTATCTGTTGAATTAGACTACTAAATCCATTACTAATCATTGCACTGAGATTGGTTATAGCACCTACTACCATATCATATAGCAATCAAAGGCTGTGATATATACATTTTGGTATTTGTATTCTATTAAACTTTTAAAAAAAGGATATATTTGTTGGAAATATTGTTAGAAAGTTATCAGAATTTGAATACTATTATTCTTATAAATATACCATTAATTCAACGAATAATAGAATGAATCAATTTTTTCAAATAAAAAAAAAATTAGTATTTAGCTGGTTCTCTATGTCTACTTCTACTCATAGCAAAGAATGCAGCTGCAACACCACCGAATATTGCTACTAGTACTACTATAAAAATAGCGGTTTGACTAGTATCTGCGCTTACCATAGATGTCCCCGAACCATAAGCTCCTTCTTGTCCAGCATTAGAAACCTTTTCTTGTGCTAATTTCAATTCTTCTTCTAAATTCGAACTTCCGGTATATTGTGCTACCGCTGATTGAAGTCCTAAGAATGTAGTTCCTATCACCATTACTATTGCTGTAGCTATCCAGATATTTGGTTTATTCATCCTAATCTTCACTTTTAAATTCAATTATTTAACTTTTATCATATGAAATAAAATAATTAAGTAACATTTAAGATATACAAAAAAATTAATATTAATATGGCTCGTACTCATGCTCATACTCATGGAAAATCTCATTCAATTAGGCCTGCTACTAAAGATGCCCCTAGTTGGATTAATCAAAAACCAAAGGAAATAGTAGAACTTATCGTGAAATTATCTGATGAAGGATTATCCCCAACTGAAATTGGATTAAAACTTCGAGATGAATATGCAATTCCCCTTGTTAAACCAATACTAGGAAAATCAATTACAATGATTCTAAAGGATAATAACATTAACTCTACCATGCCTGAAGATTTAAATAGACTATTACAGAAAGCATTAGGACTTCAAAAACATTTAAAAACTCATAATAGTGATCATAGGAATGTTCGTTCATTAGAATTGATAGAATCAAAGATCCATAGGATTTCTAAATATTACAAATACAATGGACAAATTCCTTCAAATTGGAAATATTCTGCAGTAATAGCACAATTAGAATAAATAATAATGGTTAAAAACGAGCTTGAAACTGCTCTTAAAGTCAATAGCGAAAGAATATATTCAAATATTGACAAAGATATTTTTCTAATTTCTAGAAGAAATTGTGATGGATTAGTTGCTGGGACGATTATATCTACAGCATTATTAAAATTAGATACAAGATTTACTTTTAGAACAATTGATTATTTAGATCCTGATACTGTAGCCAGAATAATTTCTGAAGATCATGATTTTAATATTTTTATAGATTTAAATATAGAAGACATTGGAAAAATTAAGAATCTCAAAGATAAGTTCTTAATCATAGATCATAATAACATATCTCAAAACTTAAAGGATTATGAAGAATATTTACTAAACCCCTATATATATGGAATAAATGGAAAAAATGAGATATCATCAGGAGGATTAGCCTATTTAATAGCTGAAAAATTAAATAAAGGAAATAAAAAACTATCGCTTTTAGCTATAGTTTCCGCGTTAGCAGAAAAACAGGATACTGGAATTAAAAAATCATTAATTGGAATAAATTCCGAAATTGCATCGGTTGCATCATCAAACGGAATAGTAAATATTAAGACAGATTTAGTTTTTAATACTCTAGGATATAAACCCATTCATGAAGCATTAGCTTATAATATTTCACCGTTTATAGAAGGTATTACATGGAACAAAGAAAACTGCTATAAAATTTTGAAAAATTCAGGGATTAATACTCATAAGAATGGTAAATTGAGAACGTTTGCAGAAATATCTCAAGAAGAAAAAAATATCATTTTAGATGCAATCACTAAATTCATTTTTCTATCTAGTAGAAATAATAGTAACAAAGAGCTTATTGAGAATATTTCCAATGAGCTAGTAAATGAATTATACGAATTTGTAAAAGAAGATAATAATAGTATATTGCATGATGGAAGAGAATTTGCGTTTGTAATCAATGCTTGTATAAGAAATATGAAGTCTGAATTAGCAATTGGAATATGCTTGGGAGAAAGAAACAATAAATTGATAGAAACTGAACAATTAACTAATAGTTATAAAGGTAATATTGTTAACTCATTAGAAAAAATATTTAAAGAGAAATGGCGATTGATTGATAATGGTTCATTTGTATTTATTAATGGAGAGGGTCTTTTAGCAGATGACAATATAAAAGAAATTATTGAAATTTTAAGTGAATCAATAACTTTTAGAAAAAAATGGTTTTTTTTAAGAACTTTATCAAATGATAATAATTATAAATTTTATAGTCTAAAGGGTAATAATTGTGATTTAAAATTTGATATTGATTCTATATTAAAACAATCTCCCGATATTATATCTCAGGTTGATAGAAATATTTCTAATATATATACATTAAAAGTGTCTTATTCAAAAATTGAAGAATTCATCTCTATCATAAGAAAAGGAGTTTCAGAATATGAAAAAGACTATTCATCATAATTGTAGAATATTAGTTAATATTGAAATAGAGTTTGGACAAGTAAAGGAAAGAGATGCAATATTAAATACTTTATTGCCTGATAACATCAATTTTCCCAATGAACTTTCTATGGAAATGTCAGTAAATAATAAATCTTTGATGATTAATACATCTTCTACTAAAATTGATACTATGATAAATACCCTCAATGAGATACTATATCATATTTCCCTTGCTAAAAAAGTGATAAAATATGATTGATCCAAAAAATCTAAGAGATAATTTAGACAAAATTTTAGATATGTTAGATAAAAGAAATGTGAAATTTCCTTTAAATGATTTAATAAACCTAGATAAAAAACGTCGAGAACTAATAGCAGATCTACAATTAGAGAGACACAAAAAAAATAATATTGCTAGTATCATAGCTGTGAAAAAAAAGAAAAATGAAGATATTTCAACTTATATTAAGCAAATGGAAGATACAGGAAAGAGAATTAAATTACTAGAAGAAAATATCTATGGTAACAATTCAAAATTTTATAGTTTGATAATGTTACTTCCAAATTATGTACATGATTCCGTTCCAGTTGGAAAAGACCAAACAAATAATGTAATAATTAGAACTCATGGAACAATCAAAAAATTTGATCATACAATAAGGAACCATATTGACATTGGAGAAAGCCTGGACTTAATTGATATTGAAAAAGCCGCCAAGATATCTGGATCACGATTTTATTTTTTAAAAAATGATTTAGTAAAACTAAATCATGCAATAATAAGTTTTGCTCTTGATTTTATTTCTGAGAAAGGGTATACATTATTACAACCACCCTATATGATCAAAAAAAATGCAATGGAAGGAGCAGTAATTTTAGAAGATTTTAAAGATGTAATATATAAAATTGAAGATGAAGATCTCTTTCTGATTGGAACTTCTGAACATTCTATGGCTGCAATGCACATGGATCAAATATTAGAAGGCTCCAAATTACCTCTAAGATATGCAGGATTTAGTCCATGTTTTAGAAAAGAAGCAGGAGCACATGGCAAAGATATGAAAGGGATTTTCCGGGTTCACCATTTTGATAAGGTAGAACAATTTGTTTATTCTAAACCAGAAAATTCTTGGCAAGAACATGAAAGAATGCTGAATATTGCAGAAGAGTTTTATAAAAAACTCGAAATACCATTTAGAGTAGTTCTATTATGTTCTTCTGATTTAGGCAAAATATCATCTAAGACATATGATATTGAGGCATGGATACCAGCACAGAAAAATTATCGAGAGATAGTTTCATGTTCAAATTGCATTGATTATCAGGCTAGAAGATTAAGAATAAGGTTTAGAGATAAACCAAACGAAGAGACTAAATTAGTCTATACATTAAATAGCACACTTGTAGCAACTCAAAGAACGCTAGTAGCAATTTTAGAAAACTATCAGACAACTAATGGAGTAATGATTCCAGAGATTTTGCAAAGCTATATGGGAGGAATTCGAGAAATTAAATCAAAATAAACTTCTATGTATATTTTATTCAGATAAAGATAATTACAATAATAAAGACAATTAAAATTATCGTTTGAAGATAAATAAAAATAAAGGGAATAATAAAATAATTTATTATTTAACTAATCTAGAATAGACAAAACATTTAACTGATTTTTTATCTTTTTAGAGAAATCATATAATTCTTCTTCTTTTGCAATATATCGGGTAGGCCATTTCCCATAAGAATTATCATTTTTAAATCTAGGAATAATATGCACATGTACATGAGGAATAATCTGATTTGCTGATTTTCCATTATTTTGTCCTATATTAAATCCATCTGCAGAAACTGCTGAAACTACTGCTTTAGCTATAATACTAACAAGAGAGTATAATTTCCCTACCTCTTCTTGAGGCATTGAAAGTAAATTATCATAATGTTTCTTTGGAATCACCAATGTATGTCCATTACTAATTGGATATTTATCCATCAATACTAAAAAATGATTGTTATAATAAACCGTTATTCCTTCACTAGTTCCATTAATTATTGAACAGAAAATACAACGATAATTATCAGTATTGTTAATCATAATAACTTTTTCTATCATTACTAATATTACTTTTATTTGTTGATATTCTAAATACAGATTTACTTAAGTATAAAATTTATAGCCAATTTTAAATATAACTATTTCCTCCTATCTCTTACATAATGACAGAAACTATTGAGATAGAGAATTTTAATGTATTTTTTTCATTTGATTGTCCTAAATGCGAATACCATAATGAGGAAATATCTGTTGCTGATTTGACTAATGGAAGTGCGGAGTGTGGAATGTGTGAGACTATCTTTAAGTTTGAAGGAATTGACACATTAAAAATTACCGCCACTATAGAATAAACTCTATCTTATATAATACTGAAGGAAAGACTATTAAAATAATACTTTTGTATTCTTATTTAAATGAAATTACCCAGTAGAAAAACTCTTGAAGGACCATCCAGGGCGCCTCACAGAGCAATGTATAAAGCAATGGGGTTAAAAGACACAGATTTGGATAAACCTATTATTGGTATATCTTCTACTTGCAATGAAGCGACACCATGTAATATACATCTAGGTAAACTTGCACAATTTGCAAAGAAGGGAGTATCAGATGTGAATTGTACTCCAAGAGAGTTTACCGCTATCGCAGTATCTGATGGTATAGCTATGGGGCATGAAGGTATGAAAGCATCTTTAGTTAGTAGAGAAATAATAGCAGATTCGATAGAAATTATGATGAGAGCACATCAATATGATGGTTTAGTGGGAATTTCAGGTTGTGATAAGAGTTTGCCAGGTACAATAATTGGCATGGCTAGATTAAACTTACCTTCAATTTTTGTTTATGGAGGGACAATAATGCCTGGAAATTGGCACAATAAGGATGTAACAATACAAGACGTTTATGAAGCTGTTGGTTCGTTTGATGCAGGCAAAATTAGTATGGAAGAACTAATTCAACTAGAAAATGTTGCTTGTCCATCTGCTGGCTCTTGTGGTGGAATGTATACTGCAAATACTATGGCCTCTATTAGCGAAGCTTTAGGTATATCGTTGCCTGGTAGCGCTTCTCCTCCAGCAGAGAGCGAAAAGAGAAATGAAATGTGTTATGAAACAGGAAAGGCTATTGCAACTCTAATAGAAAATGATATTAGTCCAAAAGATGTAATGACTTTTGAAGCATTTGAAAATGCAATAACTATTGCAAATGCATTAGGAGGATCGACAAATGCAGTATTACATCTATTAGCAATAGCTAAAGAAATAGGGATAAAATTAATTTTAAAGGATTTCGAGCGAATACGAAAACGTACTCCTCATATTGTAAATATGAGACCTGGAGGATTATATGTTATGTTAGATTTGGACAAAATTGGTGGGGTGCCAATTGTATTAAAAACACTTTTAAAAAATGGGCTAATAAATGGAAAAACATTAACAGTTACCGGGAAAACAATGGAACAAAACTTGGAGTCATTTATAAATTCAAATGTTGATAAAAATATTTTGAGTCCTTATGAAAAACCCATTAATATTTTGAGTCCTTATGAAAAACCCATTGAGAAAGAAGGAACAATAAAGATTTTAAAGGGATCTCTAGCACCCCAGGGTGCTGTAGTAAAGATTGCCGGAGTAAAGTTAACCAAGTTTGTAGGTAAAGCAAAAGTATTTGAAACTGAAGAGAAGGCATTTAGGGCGATATCAAAAAATAGAATTGTTGAAGGTGATGTGGTAGTAATAAGATATGAGGGTCCTAAAGGCGGCCCAGGTATGAGAGAAATGCTAGCTGTTACTGCAGCATTAGTAGGACAGGGCCTTGGAGAAAAAGTATCTATGGTAACTGATGGAAGATTCTCAGGTGCAACCAGAGGATTTATGATAGGACATGTTTCTCCCGAGGCCATGGTTGGAGGTCCTATTAGTTTGGTAAAAGATGGTGATCTCATTAATATTGATGTCAAAAAAGGAATTATTGATCTCTTGATATCAAAAGCTGAATTCAGAAGAAGGGAAAAAAAATGGAAGCCTATAAAACCACATTATAAAACTGGTGTATTGGCAAAATATGCATCTTTAGTAAATTCTGCGTCGGAAGGAGCTATAACAAGACCAATAATAATTGCTCATGATAAAAAAGGTCATTAATGAAATTGATTGTACTTTAACTATGGGATATTAAATGAAAATATTGACTTTGCGACTTAATCTATTGAATGGAATGCACCAAGATATTATATATTGTATTAAGAATTTATTGTTATAAAAGCGAAGTTGAGTCAACGAAAAAGAATTGGATATGATGATGACATTAAATCTGAAATCAGCATTTTTAATAAGTAAACATGTTACTAGACAAATGATATGTTCCAAATCTGGGAAGATAATACATATATCTTCCAGAAATGGCTTACGCTCAATGGGTTATGATTCAGCTTATTCAGCATCTAAATCTGGACTGATAAGAATTGTAGAATCGCTGCAGAAGAAACCAAAGAATCAAATATTAATGTTAACTGCATCATGCCTAGTATAATAGATACTCAAGCAAACCGACAAGCCATGCCAAATGCAGATTTTACCAAATGTGTAAAGCCGGAGGATTTGGCAAATGCAGTATTATTCTTAAGCTCAGATGAAGCAAAGACTATAACAGGAGCTGCTATACCTACCTTTGGAATAGCTTAAATCTTTTATATGAATAATAGGATCCTATAAGTTAAACCTAATAAATAATATGCCGCATAACCAAACAACATTAGTCTTATGGTGAAAGCTTGGATCATAGTGGTAGTAAGGGGTTATTCAAGCATTAGAAGAGATGAAAATTTAAGATAGATAGTATTTTATTTTGTTCCTAGTATTCTACACTAAATGCTAATTTTATTGTAGCATTATATTGGGTAATAATACCATTATTTGGGTCTAGGGTAGCAGTTTTACTTACAACTTCGAGCCCTGTAATTCTTAGTATTGTTTTCGTTGCCTATTGCAAAGCAACTTTTACTGTCTACTACCATCCTTTATCAGAACTATCAACAAGTTCTATGATAGTTGCTATAGGTTTATACTTTTTTGGTATAAAAATTAATAATAAAAACCATATCCTTCCATAAGCCAAGAATATATAGAAGGCTATGGTATGTCTAAGTTCTTTGGACTTTTTTGGTTGAAGTGAAGATAATTCTGTTATTATTTAATAAATCAGTTAATAATACTAATAGCCACATAATTAGCTCATATATCATTTTTAAATTCGGAAATATTTCCATATTCCATATAGATTCTTGCCAAATATTTGCAATATTAATTTAATTCATTATAATACTAATGAAAACGCACTTTCCATAAATGTTTTTCTGTAGAAAGTAAAGATGACAATTTTTCATAGTAACCGAAGCCACATTCATCTAAAACAACTTCAAAATCAAATTTTTCTCTGGAAAATAAATAATCATTTTCTTCTTTTTGAATTTGCAATTTTAAAGCAGTAGTGATCTTGTTGGATATACTATTAATAGAATAGACATACCAGAAATTATTAGCTGTTCTTAATCTCGATAAATGCTGCCTTAAATTTGCGTTATTTGTTAATGAACGAGTATAGTAATTGTTCATCAGTTCAATATTTACATCGATCCAAGATGGAGTTCTCCAAGAAGCAATTTTTTGGAAACCAAATTCTTCATATTCACAACCTCCGTTTATACCACATTGACCTCCTGAGTCAAATGTAGTTATTATACAATTTGCTAGTTTAGCCACATATTTACGAAAATCAACACCAGGTTGCATCCATCCAACAAAGGCTAAATCAAATGTGTATTTATTTGTGAACAATTCAATGGGAATTGAATATATGTAATCCGGTTTAGTATTTTTTAATAAATAAAGAGGCAATAGATTTTGTTCTATACCTATAGATTGTGGTAGATATTTTCTTATTCTTCGTAGGAAATCTCCATTACCACATCCTATATCGATATATTCTGCATTCTCAGAAAGAGCTTTGGCAATTGATATAACACGTAGAACATCTATTTTTCTATAACAAAAATAGGTTCCAGAAAATAATGGGAATATAAATCGTTCATGATGACAAGAAGATGGTTTTTTAAGTTGATATTGTTTGTAAAATTCATAGGATTTAAGAATTTCGTCAAATGAAAAAGACATAGATTAACAAAATAATAGTGAGAATATATTTATAATTAATTTGGATTATTGTTAAAATTAGTTGAAGGTCACTTATAGACTAGAAGAAATTTATTATAACAGTGTTAAAAAATCCCAAAAAACTTATTAATCTATATCATTAACTGTTACTGTGGGTAGAAGTTTTAGTGACTGGTGGAATACTGTTCCAGCAGATTTAAAAGAAAAAGCACGTAAAGGGGACGAAAATAATAAACCGTTATTGAACCAAGTTAATTATGTTCTTCTTCATTTGCACTTAGCAGGAAAACATGATGCAAAACCATCACATGATGAACTAAAAGATTGGCTCCATAGTGGACAAGTAGACGTATTGAGAATGGCGGCTAAAAAATAAATTAAAATATATTTTTAACCTTTTTTATTACATAAATTTTTTATATTCTAATATTATTTTGCACCATTTAACTATGGATTATAACGCTGTTTTGGTATCGACATAGGGTTTAAATAGTTTCGCCAACATCGGACCATTAGTGAAATATTGAATGACAATTGCAATACTTCCAGATGTTGATGAACAAAGATGTATTGGATGTGCACTTTGTGTAGAAATTTGTACTGCTCTTGGTCCAGACGTTCTCAGAGTTAAACCTGTAGAAGGTTGGAAAAGAGGTAAAGCCTTTGTATTTTATCCAGAAAGATGCATTTCTGATGGTGCTTGCGTAGGAGTTTGTCCAACACATGCAATATTCTGGATGAGACCAATGGAATACACACCAGGACAACCAGTCCCATTACACAAAAACGGTGTATTTGACAAGGGCTGGGAAGAAGGTTAAAAAACACAATATACTACAATTAAATAGAAAATTTCAACTCATTTTTTATATTTTTGTGGTAGGTTTTTTCTATTTATCTAGATTTAGATTTAGGTTGTTAGATTTTATATTTTATTATATAGTATAGGATGATACGAATAGGAATTACAGGTAATCCTGGTGTTGGTAAACATACAATAACTGATTTGCTTTCTAAAAAAATAAAAAATAATAAAATAATTGACATAAATAAAATAATTATATCAAATCAAGCTTTCAATTATAGAATATTCGAAGTTGATTTAAAAAAAACTAGATTATTCTTATTAAAAGAACTAGTTAATGATAATGTAATAGTAGTTGGACATCTTTTACCATATTTAATAAAAAGAAATGAATTAGATTTTATAGCTATACTAAGAAAATCTCCATATTCTTTGATAGATATATATAAGAAAAGGAAATATTCCAATAAAAAATTACAAGAAAATATACTCTGTGAGATTTTAGGTATATGTTTTTATGATACTTTAAAGGTATTTGGTAAACT
>DASUCH010000090.1:0-23259 GCA_035762785.1 Nitrososphaeraceae archaeon
TTTAGTAGTCTTTTCCTTTTCTCTTGTAGTCTTCTACATTCAAAGAAATGAGATGTTGATTTTCATTTTATTGTTTTTTTGAATTTTTTCTTATATTACTAATTATTAAGAAATAACTATATTTAGTCATTTTCAAATTAAATATTCAAATTCAATTTATATTGTTTTATCAATTGATACCCAATCAATATTTTATAATATATTATATCATCCCGATCTGATAATTGATTATTTTTTCTTAAGCGGAAAGGAATAGGATAGTTTTTATTTGATATAAAATTAACATACTAGAATTGCAAGGTAATTCATCTCATTATTTGAATTTGCCATTAATAGAACAAAATATTTCTTCTTTACCATTAGTAATTGCAGTTGTGATCAAATATTGGGGAGAAGATATTATCAATTTTGAAGGCAATAAAAATCAATATATCTCTCCTAATATTATAAATGGAATCGAAGTTACTGAAAAAAATAAATTTGTTTCTTATTTTAGTAAGAGCACAATTAGAGATCTTAAAAAATGGATAGATCAAGGAATCCCTCCAATTGTTATTTTTCCAGGCTTATATGATCTACCTCAACATGCCCTAATAATATCTGGTTATGATGATATAGAAAAAAGGATACTAACATATATTCCTCAACCTGATACAAGTGGTTCTATACCTGAATCTAAGTTCTCTTCTGAGTGGAACCAAGAAGATAATGTTTCTATTATAATTATACCCAATGATATGAAAAATTTATTACCAAAAGACAAGTTTCAGGTAACTAGGTCCTATAGGCTATGTTTCGAGGCAGAAAGAGACTTATCTTATGGGAATCTAGCCTCTTCGATTAAAAAAGTTACTGAAGCCGTTGAAATTGATAACACCAATGCCTTTGCATGGTCGTTGTTGGGGAGTTGTTATAGTGAAACAAATAATATAGAATGCATAAGATGTTTTACCCAAGCCATTGAATTAAATGCCACTTATTTTTTAGCTTTTAGAGGTTTAGGTAATTTTTATTTGAAGACTAAGGATTATGAAAGTGCTGATAAATATTATTCGAAAGCAATTGAACTTAATCCAAATCGATACGGTCCAATCTATAAAAATCGAGCTTTTTCTAGATTACAATTAAATAGAAATCAAGAAGCAAAACAGGATTTAATATTATATTTGGAAAAGACCCCCAATGCACACGATAGAGAATATATCACAGAGGCTTTAAAATCATTTAATATGTAAAGATAAAATTAAGGTGCTAAAAATGTCTAGAGATACAAAAGATATTGCCATATTAGTTTTTCCTACACATCCTTCTATAATAAATGAAGTAAAACTTACAACAATTAAAAAATTAAAAGAAAATAATATTATTATATTTAAGATTATTCAGGAAAAGAATTTTTTTTCACTTTATTTAAACAAACCTATTAAAGCGTCTAATATTCTTTCTTCATTTGTAGGAATAAAAAAAATCGAGATAGCGTGTTCTTCTCAAAATGATATTAAAACAATTATAGATAAAATAATTAAAATAGGACAAAAAATAATCATCGACGAAAAATTTTTCATAAGAGTATACTCAGAAAATTCTAATTTTTTACCACGAGATATTGAATTTCTTGCTACTGGTTTATTAGTAGAAAAATTATCTAATAGATTATCCAGACCATCAACAAATGAGGTAACAGCAAGTAAAGTCATGAGGGTTTATATAGGAAATTTTAAATCGTATATAAGTTGGAAGACCTTGGATGGAATCCGAGGAAATTCCTTTGGGAAAATGAAAAGAAAATCTTTCATAGTTATTTATAATGAAATTTCACTTTTTTCCTTAAAGAAAATAATACAAATGGGGTTCTTTCCAGATATATTGATTTTATATTGGGATTATATGAATTTAAAGAACATATTATTATCTTTACATCAAATACTTAACCACATAACTATTCACAAATTTAAATTACAATTGTTAAAATTAAACTTATTAATTCCCGAAAATAATCACATAAACACTGATATTTTAATAAACTTATTAATAATCGATATTTGTTCTTATTTTAGTGATCTTATTGATGTTATTATTCCCTTTAATTTGATTTTGCATCCTATTTGGTTAATTGAGTATTCAATAAATTTTTGTATAAAAAATGGTAAAATTCCATGGATGCCTATTCTATTTGAAGAGGATCTTAATTTTATACATATACCTAAAAATTTTAATAATTCTAATCTAATCGCAAGTACTCTTACTAGAAAAAAATTTAATACTTATATCGTACTAAGGAACAAGATTCGAAGAAAATCGGATAATTTTCGAAAAAACGTAAAAGTATATTCTATAAAAAAAGGGTTATTAAATATACGACCTAATTATATCGATAACATTCTGAATTCCATTTAATTTATTGCAAAACTCCATTATTTTATTTGATCTTGATAAAAATTTATTATCATTTAATATTTTATTTATTGATTCTATTATTGTTTCAGAAGTTAATTCATTGGTTTTTAACATTAATCCAATTCCAATTTTTGTTATTTTATAAGAATTACTAATTTGTTCTGCCTGATTTTCTATAGGAATAGAAATTATGGGTTTACCGAATTGAATGGCTTGTGATATTGTTGTATGTCCTCCTCGCAATACAAGGATATTGCTTAATATAAAGAGTTCATCTCTTATTGGACACCATTCATAATACCATCCATTATCGGATATCTTGAATGGTTCGATTTTCCCATTTGGTTTACCTTCAGATATTACGTATTGAATATGGTTTTTAAAATATTTTTGAGCTTCAAGCACTTTGCGCACGAACGGTAACCTCGTTTTGGCAGGACCACTAATATGAAAAAAAACAATAGGTTTGTCATTGGAAAAATTTAATGAGTTAGTAACTTTAATGATTTGTTGCTCAGAAATATTCTTTTTAGGAGCTATAAATCCTATATATTTTATTTTTTTTAAAACTGAAGTGGTATTCCAAATATTATTTTCCGAAATTGTATATGGAGGAGGTAAATCTGGAATAAGGATTTCATTAGCAAGTGACCATAACGATCCAATAAATTCCCCGTTTACAGTTTCAAAGAACCTTCCTGCTTTAAATGAATGTAGTTTAGGAGAAAGAAGTAATTTAATCTGATTGAGGAGAACTAAAGAAGGAATTCCTAATAATCTTGCTGAGATAAGAGAGGAAAGTCGTGAATCTGAAACTATAATATTAGGAGAAAATCTGTTCATGAGCTCTAATTCTTTAACAATTTGAATAGGAAAATTTTTAAACCAATTTGGTACATTTGATATAGAATTTTTTAATGAAAAACTTCCCTGTGAATTCCAAGAAAATTCGACAGGTGGTACTTTATTACATCTATATCCACACCTAGAAATATAGTCTACAGCTTCACCAAAGGAAGAAAATTTTACTTCTAGATTATTATCTTGGACTTTTTCTGCAATATTTATTAATCGACTGGCATGACCTAATCCTACTCCGTACGGAGTAAAATATACCTTTTTTACCATTTTTAAACACAAAGAAAATATCCATCTACAAGTAATATTGTCTAATAATATAGTGTATAAAACATGAAATAAAGATAGTTTGTTTAGAAACTTTCTGAATTATTGAGGTCACTATAAATAAGTCGCATTTCATCAAACGTTAACTTTTCTCCGCTAGACATTTTCTTCAACGCCTGTTCTTTCATAGAATTCCAAATTTGAACATTTTCCTTACTTTTTTTGGCTCTTTCTTTAGATGATTGAAATCCTGAATAATTCTTGTCATGACTGTCCCTAGATCGTCTTTTTCCTCCAAACGAAGTTATCTTCGATTTTCTAAATTCTATTGCATTAATTTGTGTATTTACCATTTCTAATTTGGCAGCAGTTTCCCTAACATCTCTGATTATCTTTCGTCTTTCTTCATACAATTTTTCTCTAGCATCCAATAAGATATCTAATACTTTTTTTAATTCTCCAATTTTATTTCCAAATTCAGATCTTTTGTCGAAAATTTCATTAATTTTTGACTTTAAATTTCCATATTGAGACGAAATTGTTCTATACTGATCCTCTTTTTTATGCATGACCTTCATTGTATGTAATTTAATAGCTATTTCTTTAGAACGTGCAACAAGTTTCCGTTCTTCATCTTTAGATAATTTTTTAGTTTGAATATCTCGTTCTAATTGTTCAAGGATTTTAGTCAATTGTTTGATATTCGTTCTCTCTCTTGTAGATTTGGTTCCTGATTTTTCATCTATAATCTTCATTTGACTCCTCGCTTTTAATACCAATTCTTTAAGTTCCATAAACCTGGGAAATTCCTCTTCTTTTACATCATTGACTTCTTTTAATTTTATTCTAAGTCCTTCTAGTATTTCTCTTTCCTCGTCTATTTGTTTTTTCGTAACTTCTATTTTTTCATTTAATTCTTGGATTACCTGTTCTCCATTCTTCTGATCCTCAAGTAATGAGTTCTTGAAATCTAAAAGAGTTTTAAGATTGGATTCCAGTGTTACAATATTTTGTTCCTGATCACTTCTTTTAGAATTGATACCTTCACTGCTTAAAGCATTAATTTCTTCGGTTTTATTCACGCCGCGTTAAATCTGTACTAAATTTATAAAATATATATTTTTATCACTTGTTAACATTATTATTTACATTATTCATTAGATAGAATGTATCCTATAATTTATATGATATTGAATTTATATTACAACTGAGAAGAATGGATGATTTCGAAAAAAATTTTCCAAAGTTTGATTGGAAAAATACTCCTGCGTATAAACATCCGTTAGGAAGAGACTGCCCTTGTCCTAAGCATGAATATATTAGAGAGCAAATTAGTATTGCAAAGAATCTTAGTGAGTCAAAGTCAAATAATAAAAACCGTGCTCAAATAACTTTGAAATTTTGTCCTGATCATTATAATGTATATTTTAAAGAGGTTATCCCTTCTATGCCCTTAAAGCATAGAATCATGACAAAATTTGCTTTAAAGCTTGGGGCCATTAGTATTCAGAAAATACCATACATGCAATCCGATCAATGTTTTTATTGCAAATTTGGGTCTGGAGGTTTTGATAAAAGACAAGAACTTCCACCAATCTAGGCAATCCTCTTATCTAACATATTTTTTATCATATTATCATGATTATATACAAATCCTATGGCTAGTATATTTCTTAAAATAATTGATAGATATGGTATTTTCTTACTTGTTATTTGCATATAACCCAACAAAAATCCTTTTGCTACCATTCTATATTTTCGAGGTTTTAAGTCTAGTATACTTGCTAGAAAACTGCCTACATCCATGCTTTGAGCAAATACAGTTTCTGTTTTCTGAATGAAGCCTAGATCGATTCTTATTACCTCATTATTTTTGTTTACTAAAAAATTTTGGCATTTGTTATCAATGAATACAAATCCCTTACTGTGTAACAATCCCGTAATTTTGCCTGCTTGAAAGGCTAAATCATGGGCTGTATTTGTACTAAAATAAAAATACAGATTTCCCCCTTTAACATATTCTTCTATTATCTCATCATCCGATATTGAAAAAAGCTTTGGAGTGTTGATTCCCATTGATTTCAATTTATTTCTAAATTCAAAACCCTCATTCTCAACTATTGTTTGTCCGATCCGAGGAGGAGAAGATGGATTTCCAGAGAAAACAGAGATTAAGGTAAAACAAAAAATTAAAATGAAATGTCTGAGATTTGTAAATGACTTAGTCTTTTTTATTACTACCTTATTACTTCCCAAGAGAGTCGTTGTGATCTTTCTTTCCCAATTAATAAAATACAATAGAAGGTTTATTATTTTGTTAATATATTTTAATTATACCTTTAGAGAAGTGGACCGGGTGGGATTCGAACCCACGATCTCAGCAATGCCAATGCCGTATCCTACCGGACTAGACGACCGGCCCTATCACTAAATTAATTTAATTCGATATTAATATTTTTAAGAAACAATATTATAATTCTGATTTCAAAAAAATAGTGTAGTGTGAATATAGAAAAATCTGTAGGAGCAGTCATAAAGTATCAATCTCCCTCATCTAAAATGAAAGATCCACAATTTCTATTATTAAGAAATCGTAGAGGATATTGGGGCTTTCCGCAAGGTCATAAGGAAGAGGGAGAGACCGAGATCCAAACTCTATTTAGAGAAGTCTATGAAGAAACGGGGATAAATTATTTAAATATTTTATCTTTTATTGGAAGAATTAGATATTCATTTTTCAAAGGTGAAGGTGTCAAATCTAGAAAAGAAGTTAGTTTCTATTATGCTACTACTAGTATTAGAGATATTACGCTTTCAAATGAACATGATGATTTTATTTGGACAACATTTTCAGAAGCTTTAACATATCTAAATAGAAAGCAATTAAGATCAATTATGATAGAAGGACATGAAAAGGGATTTTATTGAATATTTCCACCCCTCACTCATAGGAAGTTTATCATAATAAATTTATATCTGATTCTCAGAGGATGACTTGAGAGGATTATTGTAATGACTGCTTCTGGTAAAAGAATAGTTTTAACTGCAGATAGGAGTTTAATGACTAACTATCGCGGTAATTTTCTTTACGGTTTTATAGCATGTGGCCCTTATGAATTGGTGCCGGAATTCGTTTTTGATAAACTTTTTTGTCCCAGTGTAGAAACAGATAAACATTCAGGAGAAGTGAAGGTAGCACAATGTGGATTGAGACGAATAGAGGGTGCTTTACTTCAAGACTATAAGAGAAATGAAATTTTTCTTGCACATCCAGAAATGTTACATAAAAGTATTGGACCCGAGACGAGAGTCGTAGGAATTAATGTAATGGACCCTTTAGGTATGGCTCCAGTAACAACTACAATGTCTCCTGAAAAATTATCCTACGTAGCTATGAAATTCAAGAAAATGTGCGCTTCCATTATCCAATTAAAAAAAAAACATAATTTTAAAGTCGTTGTAGGTGGGAATGGTGCTTGGGAACTAGCAAAACCAGATAGAATGAAAATTCATGGAATTGATACTGTAGTTATAGGAGAAGCAGATGAATTAGCTTTGGATTTATTTCATGACTTGGAACAAGGTGATGCTCCAGAGCTTTTACATACATTTGTCCGCAATATTGAGAATATTCCTAAGATACAGGGTCCTACAATTAATTCTCTTATTGAAGCAATGAGAGGATGTGGACGAGGTTGTGATTTTTGCGACGTTAATAAACGGTCAAAAAAAGATATTCCTCTTTCTAGATTAACTGAAGAAGCAAAAATTAATCTTAACTATGGATTTGACTCAATATGGCTTCAATCGGATGAAATGTTATTGTATGGATGTGATAATAAGGATTTCTTTCCTAACGCAGATGCTATTATAGATGTCTGGAGTGGGTTAAAAAGTGTAGGAGCAAATTTTGTTGGAACTACTCATATGACCCTTTCCGCAGTTGCCTCATCACCTAATTTGATAAAAAAACTTTCACAAATAAATGATATGGAAAATAGTGGAAGATGGTTAGCCACCAATCTAGGAGTTGAAACAGTTGCTCCCAGAATGGTTAAAAAACATTTAGGAGTAAAAACCAAACCATTTCAACCGGAGGAATGGGGTGCAGTTGTTAGGGAAGGATGTAAAATTTTAAATGATAATCATTGGTTTCCTGCTTTAACTCTTATAATTGGTTGGCCGGATGAAACACCTGACGAAACCCAATATACTATTGATTTGATTGAAGACTTCAAACATATGAGGATGCGAGGACTAGTAGCTCCATTACTTTATCAGGATTTTTCAGAGAAAAATTCTATGCATTTTGGTAATTTAAATGAAGCTCAATTCACTCTATTCTGGAAATCTTGGCAACATAATCTTCGTGTTATTAATGATATTATACCAATTATAATCAGAAATAAGAGCTATGGACCCCCTATGAAATTATTTATGGCCAGTTTGATTAAAGTAGGCACATGGGCAATAATGAGATACCTGAGAGGCCTTTCTAAAGATCTTTTTGAGGGTAAATTACCAGAAGATATTATACAACAATATTCGAAAAATCGATCGGTAACCACTCCGTTACCATCTAAGCTATAAAATAATATTTTATTTCTATATTACCGATCATTAATTTTCAAATTTGCAATTGCTTTATCTGCTAAGGTCGCTGATTTTGGATTGATAATTATAAAATAATTTTTATCTGCACGATCTATTGATTGGATTTTTTTATATTTCCCAGTTGAAATATCAAATTCGAATAAACCTGTAGAAATTTCCTTTTTGACATAAACCATCATTAATATCTCTGTCGAAAGTTGTGAGATTGGAACAATAGAAAATAAATAACCCTTGTAGTATGTGATAGGTAATAATTGTTTCATGTAGGGAGCTATAGATGCCATATAAAGAAACAAATCTTCTATGGATGAAAATTCCTCATATTCAAATTTCATATAATATCACAAATAATTAATTGAATTATCCATAGGACTCAAATTTGATCTCATAACTCCCATCTGGTCTTTTATGCCTTTCATCAACAAAGCCTTTCGGTTTCAAGAAATCTAACACACCATCTACTGTACCTTGCCAACCGCAAACATAGAATGAAGTATTTTCTGGGGTTATTCTCTCTCCAACAATCTGTTCTAAAGTGGAGGTATCGCTGCCCGGTTCTGGTCTTAAAAATGATTCAACCCTACCCTTTTGTCCACCCCATGACCTATTAAGAGACTCGTTTGGTCTGCTAATACTTGCTCTATATTTAAAATTCCAGACATCTTGTCCTTTATCAACACTTTCTTCTTCCAGGTCAGTTAACAACTCTCTATAGCTGAGTTCATCCACATAACTCGCGCCATGTAAAACAATTATTTCTCTTTTACTACCAATAGATTTCAGATGTAAACTATATGAGATAAACGGTGCTAATCCAGTTCCTCCGCCCACTAAAACAAGTCTTCTGTTATCTGGACTACCATCATGCATTTTTTCATTAATTGTAAATATACCTGTTGGCTTTAACCACCCAATCTCCTCTCCTTCTTTACGATCAAAAAGCTGCGTAGTTAGTCTACCAGGCAGAGGTTTCTTAACCCATCTAATCAATAATTCAAAATATTTTTTCTTCTCTGGAGGAGAAGCGATTGAATAAGCTCTTCTGACTAACTTTCCTTCGTTAGGATTATTGAGGGATAAAGTAACAAATTGGCCTGCCTTGAAATCCGGAACTGTTCCACCATCTGGTGTGATACGTAAAATCTCGAGATCTTCTTTTAAAATCCTAATATAAGAAATAATTCCTTTATTCTCCACAACCATAGGTAATATCGAAAATAGTCTCTCTTTAGTCCTTATATATGTTATTATAATATTATATGCAATTATTGAGCCGAAGGTTTATTTTTTGTTATTCATTATAAAATATTAAAAATGATCAATTGGTCAAATATTAAAGATTTTAACAAATCCAGAAATATAGATTTAGTAAATTCAATTAATGAACAAAAATTAGAACAAAAAAAAGTAGTAGCTCTTTTTGAAGAGAAAATGAAAATATTTGCCACAGAAAGATCCATTGAATCTAGTTTGGATATATTGAGTATTTCTATACAGTTATCCAATATACGTGGAAATTTAATCCGTTCGTTTGAACAATACGTTAGGAACTTGGAAGAAGAAATATTAAAACTCAATAGAACTATAGAAAAAACTCCGAAAAGTTCTGATTTATAGCTTTACCTTATCTATAAAAATTACCTTGTTACGTATGGTACCAAGTTTTTCTACACTAATTTCTACCAAATCGCCATCCTTCAAATATTTTGGATTATTCATGGACATGGCTACACCTGCTGGTGTGCCTGTAGAAATAATATCGCCAGGTTCAAGAGTCATTAACTGACTCAAACTGGAGATTATTTTTTTAATAGGTATAACCATTTTACTGCTAGTAGAATTCTGTCGTACTTCTCCATTAACCATTGTCACTATTTTTAAGTTTTGAGGGTCACTAATTTCATCTTTAGTAGTTATCCATGGTCCACAAGGAGCAAATGTATCTATACTTTTTCCTCTCGTAAATTGTTTATCCTGAAATTGAATATCTCTAGCTGATACATCATGAAATATCATATAGCCAAATACGGAATCCATTGCTTCTTCTTCTGATACCTTCTTTATTGCTTTACCAATTATAACTGCTATTTCTGCTTCATAGTCTAACCTCTGAACATTCGCTGGACATAAAATATCGTTAAAAGGATTATTTAATGCTGTTCTCGGCTTCAAAAAAATTACTGGTTCAGAAGAGGGGGTGAGCCCCGCATCTTTAGCATGGTCATAATAATTAAAAGCCAAACATATGATTTTACTCGGACTAGGTAGCGGTGAGAGTAATTCCAAGTCACTAATCTTTCTTTGGAAAGTCAATTCTTCATAATTTTTTATAACCTCTTGTAACCAATCATTAAATAAAAATTCTTTTATATTAAGAGGAAGCGGAATACCAGTTTGCTCTTGAATCTCATTCTTTGTAATTACCTTAGTAAAATCCTCAGCCACTAAACCATATGTTTCTCCGTCTTCTATTGTTCTTACTCTTGCTATTTTCATTTTTTCTCCTATTTATGAGTGAATACTGCTGTTTTTTTATCTTCGATTTTACAAAAGCCAAGTCTTATAAATTGAACCATACTACTATTACATAAAGTAGTCACAAAAGACTCTGCAAAACCTTCAATAACTTCTAAACTATTATGATTGAAACTGTCGCCGATAAATAATTTATTTGGTTTTAGAATAGTATACTTCACTAAATCCTCTTCTGATACCCATTGGATTTTTGGAATGTTCTCTTTTAATATATTATCTGAATATTCTACTATTCCTTCTTTTTTATCAAGATCAATTTGTAAGACTTTGATATTATATAACTCCATCAATCTGATTTCCATCCCTTTTTTCAATTTTTCAGCATCCTGTCTAGGTATAAAAACCACATTCTTTACGTAAATTTTTCTGCTTCCCATTTCAATAGAGGGATGATTTTTAAATTCTATCTCTCTTTGCTCTACATTTTTTATAGTTATTTTGACTGGATCATTAACAAATAATAATCGCCTTGATTTAGAATCAATTATCTTCCTATTAAAAGCCTCTAGAACTTCTATTGATGGTTTAGTCTCGGAAAGAGTTATCCCAAGAGATAATACAAATCTCCGTATAGCATCTGGGGTAAAGCCTCTTCTTTTCAGTCCCATTAAAGTTGGAAGTCTAGGATCTGACCACCCTTCAACCATCTTGTCTTCAATAAGAGGTTTTAATTTTCGTTTAGAAACTGGCAGTCCTTCAAATTCCAGGCGTGAAAATTCTAGTACTTCTGGTATTCTCATTTCAAGAATTCTTAATATCTGTTTGTATAATTCATTTCGCAATTCATATTCTTTCGTTCTAAGTGCATGAGTAACACCGTCAAGACTATCCTCGATTGGTGCAGCAAAATCATAAGTGGGCCAAAGAATTATTTTATCACCTAGCAATGGGTGAATGTGTTCAATTATTCTAAATAGCGTAGGATCTCTCATTGCTGTATTATCACTATTCATTTTTCCCTTGAATCTAATTATGGCTTCATTTTGATGATAAAAACCATTAAAAATTTTATCAGAATTTTCTAAAATTTTATCTGATTGTGTTCTGCATTGACATGGAACTCCTTTTGACCTCAAATTATGAATTGTAGTTTGGTCACATAAACAAATATAAGCACTTCCCTTATTAATTAATTCCCTACCGTAATAGTGTAACAAATTAATATCATCTGAAGTATTTTTGATTATATCAGGTGCTATATTTAACCATAATAATCCTTGTTTGATAGCATCATAATATTCTATTTTCTCATTTAACGGATTTGTATCATCAAACCGTAGTATTAGTTTTCCAGAATACATTTTAGCATATTCTTCATCAATAATAGCTGCCTTAGCATGACCGATATGAGGATATCCATTTGGTTCAGGAGGAAACCTAGTTACAACTTGTCCATCCTTTGCATTAATAAGTGGAGGTAATTGAAATTCATTCTTTTCAACGGTCTTTTTTGTTCCTAAATAATTAGGATAATTTTGGAGGAATAATTCTCTCTGTCTTTCTATAGATAATGAATTGATTTGATCCACTATTTCCTTAATCTTAGGTATGACGTCCTTGAGGTTTTTTTTTATTTCTGGTTGAGAGCCTAAGATTTTGGAAATAACCGTATCTAATCTCGCGCTGCCATTATAATCAAGTGCATTTTTTAAAATTGTCGCCTCTAATAATTTTTGTGTATCCGCGTCAATATCCATATCATTTACTCCTCTCGACTATGTAATTAGATAATTCTTGAAGTATTTTTTTAGGATCAGAATCTTCGTAATTGGCTAGAGCCTTCCTAGCTTTTTCACTATAATCCATTGCTTTTTTTCTTACAATTTCTTCAATTTGAAGTGAAGAAATTACATCTATTGCTTTTTTTAAACTAGAAGTATCACATTGAGTTTTACCAAAAACCTTCAGAATATGAGATCTTTCTAATTCTGAGGCTTTCTTTATTGAAAGTAAAATGGGGTAAGTTTTTTTTCCTTCTCTAATATCGTTTCCTACTGCTTTTCCAGTGTGGTTAGAATGACCTGCAATTCCAATTAAATCATCAATTAGCTGAAATGCAATGCCTGAATTTTTACCAAAATCGCTCATATTATTCACATCTCTCTCTGTTGCATTTCTAGACGAAAGTGCCCCCAACGAACAAGAGACATTAAAGAGAGCAGCTGTTTTTTTTGAAATCATGTCCATATACTCATCCTCAGAGGGAAAATTCTGCCGTTGAGAAAATTGGATATCCTTGGCTTGACCTTCACATATGTCAACACATGCTGACGAAAGTTTTCTTATCATGCTGAGCAAAGAACTATCTTTTATAGAGTTAACAGTAGTAGTCGAAAGAATTTGAAAAGCTTTTGAAAAAAGAATATCACCAGACAATATTGCAAGAGGCAATCCAAAAGATTTATGTACAGTTTGTATCCCATGTCTCTGATCATCATTATCCATTATATCATCATGGACTAAGGAGAAATTATGAATAAATTCTACCGCGGTAGCAGCTGCTAAAGCATCTTGTTGATTCCCTCCAAACATTTCACATGACTTTATAACCATTATTGGTCTAAGACGTTTTCCACCACTTTTTAAATAATGGGTTGACGCTTGATATAATTCTAAAGGCTTCCCTGAGAGATAAGATAAAAGATGATTATTAACTTTAGTTATGTAATTTTCAACTTTTAATTTTGTGGTATCCTTCATTGTTAATAACCATGTCTGCTAATTCACCAGTTAATATAAGTCTTGATTTAGTCAATTGTATAATATTTGAGGACCCAGTGAGGAACATTGCTCCTTTTAATTCATAAAGTAAACGAGTAGAAAATGAAAAAAGACTTTCTTTTGATTGAGAAGCCGCTTTAAGAAAAGGATATGCCAATGCACTCATGTTGGCGCCAAGTGCTATGCATTTTGCGATTTCTAGACCATTTCTTATTCCTCCTGATGCAATTAAAGGTAAATCTACAGCATTTCTAACCTCTATCAAACTCAAAGCAGTAGGAATCCCCCAGTCCCAGAATAATTCACCCAGATTTTCTTTAATATCATTTCTAACTTTGGTAGCTCTTATCTTTTCTATTCCCGCCCAACTCGTACCACCAGATCCGGCAATATTAATACAATTGATATTTGCTTGTTGCAGTTTTAAGGCTACTTCTCGCGAAATACCTGAACCAACTTCTTTAACTATTATGGGTATAGTTATGCTTTCTCTAATTTTTTCTATCTTTTTCAAAACACCTCTGTATTTTGGTTCCCCTTCTGGTTGTATTAATTCCTGTAATGGATTGAGATGAATTACTAAAGCGTTAGCCTCTATCATCGAAATAATTTTTTCAATCATCTTAATATCCAATCCTTCTGCAAGTTGTGCGCCTCCAATATTAGCGATTAGAAAAGCAGAAGGTGCATTCTTTCTAGCTATCGAATATGTTTCTTCTAAAGAGTTACTTTTTAGACCAGCTCTTTGACTTCCTAATCCCATCCCAAAAGAAAATGTCTCAGCTAATTGTCCTAAACGTGAATTGATTTTTAAGGCTTCTGGGGTTCCGCCTGTCATAGAGTCGATTATAATTGGAGCGCCAAACTGGTAATTTAAGAATTTAGTAGCAGTATCTATTTCATCAAAATCTATCTCAGGTAAAGCATTATGAACAAATTTAACATATTCTAAATAATTAGTTACAAACCTAGATTGAACATTATTAGAAAGAGGAATGTCTATTCCATCTCTTTTTCTACTCATAATTAGATCAATTTCGGGATTATTGGACTCCGACATACAATATATCTTTAGATCTTACCCTTAAAAATAGTACCTTTGAAATTTTTATCTTGTATTGCGTTTTGAATCTGTCTAGGATCCAAACCATTTATAAAAATAACATCTTTGCCACTTTCTGCCATCTTTGTCGCCTCTTCGACTTTCCTTTTCATTCCCCCAGTTACATCATCGATATTTGTGTCGTAAATTAGTTTAATTTTTGTTTGTTTATTTTTATAGATTTTAGAGTTTTCAAATTTTATCTCTTTTATAATTTTTTTTTCTTTCATATTATTATAAAGACCATCTACGTTAAGTGCAAAAATAATTTTGGAAGGATTTAGAATTTTCGATAACATTGACATTATAACATCACCAGAAACTATAGAATATTTGTTATTTATTATATATACAGCATCTCCATATGTGACTGGGATTATATTATATTTTGTCATTTTTTTTAATTCTAAGATTTTGTTACTATTTGGTAGGCCTTTTATCAAAAATGATGAAGGAGATAATCCATAAGGATTTAACCGGTATTTATTTAATGCATTTATTATTATGTTGTTTAGTGTTAACATAGATGAATGAACAACAGATATTCCACGTGGAGGATATTTTTGTAATTTGGTATGCATATCAAATTTTACAGACCAGTAATGTCCATAGGAGCCTCCCCCATGAACAATTATTAAAGGGATTTCTAATTTACTGAGAATTTTTGAGATACTGTTGATTGCTTTATAATTAGCAGACAATGGTTTTTCTTTAAAGGTGATAACTGATCCACCAAGTTTTATCAGAACAAGACTACGTTTCAATTATATTTTTAAAATTACTAGATTTAATATTAACTTTCAAGCCTTGATTCTCTATCATGACAGGAAAACATTCGTATCCTATTTTTTTCATATTAGATAAGAAATACTCCTTATCTTGATGATGTACAAGTGATAATACACATCCTCCTCCTCCTGCACCAGTCAATTTAGAGCCAATTGCTCCATATTGCAGACTCGCATTAATTATATTGTTTATTTCAGTAGTTGATACTCCGATCCGCTCTAAAATAGTTTGATTTTTATTCATTAATTTACCAATATTTAGGCAATTTCCTTCTTCTAATTCTTTTACAGCCCTCTCACAAATTCTAGAGACATCATTTGATAAATGATCGAATTCAGACAAATTATTTTCACGAAATCTTTCTACTATTGATACTAATTCTCCTGTAGAATGTTTCAATCCTGTATTGATTATAATAAAAGAAAGCTCATTGTTCAAGTTGAGAGACCTCATATTTATATTTGTGGTTCTTTGATAATACAATAATCCACCGTAGGTTGATACCACACAATCTGCTCCAGAAGAATTTTTATGTATAATCCTTTCGGTTTCAATTGCTAGTTCTAAGATTTCATTCTTTTCCTTAACTATATTATTAAGTCCTGAAATTGCAGCTACTCCAGCAACGCTTAAAGCTGCAGAAGATCCCAATCCTACTCCATATGGTATCTCTGAGTGGATTTTAATAGTTATTCCATAAGGTTCTGAATAATAAGAAAATATTTTCCTTAGAATGTAAATAATAGGATAAAAAAAATCGTTTACAATAGAATGATTATTATTTTCTATTATTGATAAAGGAAATGTTTTTTTTCCAAAATGATTTGTTTCTATATTAACTGTATTATTCTTATCTTCTTCTATTTTACATTCTATTTTCATCCTTTTATTTATAGAACCCAATATAATCGGTTGTTTATATACCACAAAATGTTCTCCAAATAAGATAATTTTTGCTGGGGCAGAAGCTAAGGTTCTAATCATTGTCTCTAAGTTTAAACAAAAGCTATTGACGCATACCCTACTTCTGTATTCTTTTTGTCTGATGTTACATCTCCACTAGTCGCATATCTTAATAATATCCCTTTTTGTGATCCTGCTATTTGGACTGCTCTCATTAATGATGCAATTGCCCCATACCCACAAACAGAAGTATTGGAATTCATTATCAATTGATAGAATGATTCTATATCCAAGTTTTCAATACATTTGATCATCTGGCAATCCTTTGTCTGTACGTTAGAATTAGATTCGTAATGAGTTAAACAAGATGATGCAATAATGATCGCATTTTTCCTTGCACTAAATTTTGCAATTAAGTTTCCAAGTAAAACTGACGTTTCGATATCCTGATCTCGCAATAAAAGGGGGACGATGGTGAAAGAATTACCACATGAATACTGAATGAATGGAACTTGAATTTCTAAAGAATGTTCAATCTGGTGAGTTATTTTATCTTCATCAATAATATTACATGATTTTTTTAAATCATTAATTAGTGTATAATCGAGTAGTACATCTCCTAAGGGAGTTTGCCAATATTCCTCACTTGTAACAGAAATTCTTTTTCCAATACCCTTATGATCTGGGCCTATCAAGATGAAAGTATCGATATTTTGAGATGCGATTTCATGGAATGCATTGGCAGATATTGCTCCAGAATAAATATAAGCACCATGAGGAACGAGGATTCCGAATATTTTAGTATTAAGTGTCTGTTTTTTTTTTGGCCCAAATATACTTTCGTTAAAACAAAAATGAAGTAATTTTATCAAATCACCTTTATCTTTGGGATAATAGGAACCTGCAAAATTAGGAGATCTGCAAATTAAATCTCTCAAACTATCTCTTCTACAAGTTTGGTTTCAAAATCATCTATTGTTACTTTCATTTCTTTATCCGATTTTATTTTGCCTTGTTTTTTCATTACTTCTCTGGCTAGTAACCAATAAACGGTAGCTAATGCTTTTCTTCCTCTGTTATTAGCGGGAATAACCAAATCAACTTTAGAAATAACATTATCACTATTTGATATCGCAAGCACAGGAACCCCTGCTCGAGTAGCTTCAATGACAGCTTGTTGATCGGCCTGAGGATCTGTTACTATGACTATTTCAGGTTCCATATATTTTGGTAAGGAAGGATTAGTAAATGTTCCAGGCATAAATCTTCCTAAAATAGGAGTTGCACCAGTAGCTTCACAAAATTTTTCTACCGGTTTTTTACCATACTCACGGGCAGAGGTGATAGCAACTTTGGAGATATTTGTTCTGCCGATGAATTTAGCTGCAACATCTATTCTATACAAGGTTTTACTAATGTCTAAAATATATAGCCCTTCAGGATTTGCCCTGACTATATATCGTGACATGGATTTGGTCTTTACAGGAGTGCCAACTCTTATTCCAGTAGATAAAATCATTTTTTCTAAATTTTCAGAGTCAGAATTTTCTATATTAATCTCATCATCATGTTTTTCTACTAAAGAATTTTCAACTTCATTTAAAGAATTAGTAGATTGATTTTCAGCTTCAGGTAATTCTTTATCTTCATTTGTTTCAGCATTAGAGGTATTACTAGTAGTTAAATCATTGTTCATGATTTCCGTATTCTCGCTCATATTAAGATGTGAAAACATCAGACATCCCTTTTATTAAATCATACTCGGCTAACCTTATTAATTGATTTAATTTAGCTACTCTTTCTCCCCCAATGACACCCGTTTTTAAAAATTTAGAAGAAGTAGCTACTGCTATTTCTGCGATATGAGAATCTATTGATTCTCCAGATCTATGTGAAGTTATAAGTTTGATATCGTTTTGGTTACATTCATTGGCAAATTCCAATGCGTCGTAAAGAGAACCGGCTTGATTGACTTTTAAAATGGCACCTGAACAGGAATTGTATTTAAGAGATTCTTTTACTCGATTTTTATTTGTTACCAACATATCATCACCAGTAATCAGACAGTCTGGATGATTTTTATTGATGATAGACATTCCCTCAAAATCTTCTTCGTGAAGAGGGTCTTCTACATAAATTAAATGATATTTATCAATAAGATCGTTAACGAAATCAATTTGTTCGTTTGTCGATCGAACTAGCCCTTGTCTAAGATAATCATAACTTTGGTTAGTTTCATTCCAAAATGAGGAACTAGCAAAATCAATCCCTATTGCTACTTCTTTGCCTGAATTATAACCACTATCTGAAATGGCTTGTTCTACCACTTCTATAGCTTGATCATTATTAAGATTAGGAGCCCATGCCCCCTCATCTCCTCTACCATAGGTAAAATTATTATCTAATTTTTCTAATATTGTTTTTAATTGTCTGTGAACTATAATATTAATTTCTATAGCCTCTATTATATTGTTAGCTCCAATTGGACAAATAAGATACTCTTGAATATCTGGAGTTCCTGGTCCTGCATGAGATCCTCCTCCTAAAATATTTCCTAAAGGATAAGGGAATTTATAACCGCCTACTGGTTTCAATACCCTAAAGAGAGGGACGTTGAGAGCTTTTGAGGCGGATTCGACGGAAGCTAGACTTATTGCATAAGCAACAGAGCCACCTATTTTACTATAATTTTCACTATTATCTATATTTTTGAGAATATCATATACTGCTCGAGTATCATGAGATTCTATTCCAATAAATTTAGACAAATTCTTATTTAGTTCGTCTAATGATTTCTCTGGACTATTTTCTTTAAAACTTTGAGCTTCATGCTTTCCTACACTTGCACCTGATGGAGAAGATGCTCGACCGAGAAATTTATCGTCAGAGATTATGTCTACCTCTATGGTTTTACTACCTCGACTGTTAAAAATCAACCTACTAATGACATCGGTAATGATCGGCATGATAGGTTAGATTTAACTCTCAGATTGCATTTCAGACATTCGTCTTCGGAGAACTTCATAATAAGGAATTACTTGGTAAATTGTCTCTACACTCGAAATAAACATTCTCCTACAACAATATCTCTTGATTCCAAGGGAATCAAGGACCTCCGCATCCCCTTCTCCAGATTTGACTCTTTCTTTATATTCAAAATATTTGTCTGCAATTAAACCACCACAAGTAAAACATCTAACTGGAATTAACACAGTAATAAAGAACGGATAATTATATAAAAACCATTATAATGGGAATGTCATTTAATTCAAACTCGTAATATTCAAATTAGAGTCTCTGACGTCTTGATTCTGAGCGGGGGTCGCCCAGCCTGGTCAAAGGCGTAAGACTGAGGCTCTTATCCCTTAGGGGTTCGTGGGTTCAAATCCCATCTCCCGCATATGGTAAGAAAATCAGTCAAATTTTTTCATAATATTATAATAAGGTGAAGCTTTATGTTTATCTAAACATTTTCTACAAAATGACTTATCACCATAACGTTGATGACAAATACATTGACAACTAGTATTATCCTGTGACACCCTTTCTTATAACTTCGCTGTGATTATAATCTTTTTCACTCTAGGAGCTCTAATTGGTAAAGAAAACATGCTACCATCACTTTTTTATTTGTGATAATATCAATCAGAACATTGGTTCAAGATCGTGGAAAAATGGAAAAACAGCAAAGACTCTATGAATTGTTGAAACAACAACATGAAGCAGAAAAAGATGAAATATTACATTATATTACTCTCCTGAAAGAAATTGAAAATAACTTAATTAGAAATTATATAAATACCCTCCTTTCTGACGGGATAAAACATATACAATACATTACTCAGGCTATGACGAAAATAGAAGGAGCATCAGGTAGCATTCATCTAACCGAGCAGGGAATAAATCATTCCATTGAGGAAGAAGAAGATTCTAAAAATATCTTACTTGAATGTATAGGTCTGGCTCAAGATAAAGATACCAAGGACCTATTACAGAGTGTAGTTGTAGACGAAGAACACCATATCAAGATATTAGAACATATTAGAAAACTGGTGCAATCTTACTCTAAAAAAATCCATTAATTCTAGGAAAATTTAAGAGTAATATTTTGGTAAATCTAAATTAAAAATGTCCTATTCATCTAATCAATTTACCTACTTTCTTAATTCTTCTCGTTATTGTAAAAAGTTCTTGGTTAAGGATGGGATAACATCTCCTTATTTTGAAATCAATACTGAGCCAGGTTTTTTCACCAAAACTAAATATGATATAATCTCTTTAAAAAATACATTTCAACAAATTGGAGAATCCATGAGTATACTAAAGAATTTTGATTATTATCAGTATCTAATGTGTACAATGCTTCCTGACATTGCCGATACTAATCCTTATAAAAAAGAATTTCAAAAAGTAAGATTTATAATAATCTGTTCTTTCACCAAATTCATTTCCTCACTTCACATTGGAGATTATGAAACAATTAAAAAATGGAATATTTTGTCCAAGAAAATCTTGGAGTTAGTAGCAGAAATTGTTAACGGTTACCGCCAAGGAGTTGAATTTCGAGACATTTCAAATGGTTTTAAAGTAAATAACGAATTTTGCATTTTTTTTAATTTAGATATAGAAAATATGGATGAAGAGTTAAACTATTTTTATTTATAAAATAGATAGAAGAAAACTACCTTTACCTACGTATCCCTCAAGAAGAAATCTAATACTTCTGTGCTATGTCCCTTTGGTTTTACTTTATAAAAGATTTTAGCAATTTTGCCATGTTTATCTATTAAAAATGTTGTTCTCATTACACCCATATACTCTTTACCCATAAATTTTTTAAGCTTGTATACACCATATTGTTGAGATATCTTATTATTAGAATCGGAAATCAACAAAAATGGAATCCTCATCTTTTCTTTGAACTCTTGATGAGTGGTCTCGTCATTAGGACTAATACCTATTATAATTATATTATTTTCTAAATATTTATTAAAATGCATAGAAAATTCTGATGCTTGAGTAGTACACCCTGGAGTAAAATCGTTGGGATAAAAGTAAATTACGATACGTTTTCCTAAAAAATTTGACAACCTCAAATCGTTATTATCTGAATCTTTAAATATGAAATCTGGAGCCATATTACCCTCTCTTACATGAAATTCTTGACTCAATAGTTTTTTACATTTTTTACCGATAAAAAACTTTGCCCTTTATAACCGTCAGTCTCTTTTTTCTCTATGAAACACTTAATAAAAATTCGATTGACAAAAGGTAATGGAAATGTCTAGTTATGATATCGCCATAGTTGGGGGAGGACCAGCTGGGCTTTCTGCCGCTTATACTGCCGCTAAATCAGGAGCTAGAGTTATTCTCTTTGAAAGGGAGAAATCTATCGGGCAATATGTGAGAACTAGTGGTGTTTCTTGGATTGGCGAAATGAAAAAATTACAAATTCCTGAGGAAATCTATAACCCGATAAAGAATTATCGTTTTGTTTCTCCTAACAACGAAATAACTATTACAGGGACAGAATATCGATCATGCGTTTTAGATGTAAGATCATTATATCAGTATCTTTCTTTTCTCGCTGTTAAGGCTGGCGCTGAAATCAGTATCAACTCTAATGTTATAGATGTATTGTGTAGCAAAAATAACAATAAGATTTCTGGATTAATAGTCCATACCCCTAAAGGCAAGGTCGAGTTTAGTACATGCCTTGTTATAGATGCAAGTGGATTTAATAGTTTAATTGGCAGAAAATTAGGATATGTTTCAACATGGAAAAGATATGGAGTAGGTGCTGAATACGAATGTTATTGCGATCAAATTGATCCCGAAACTTGGACTTTAATGGTTGGTAGCTTCTATTCTCCTGCTGGATATGCATGGTTATTTCCTTTATCATCAAACCGTGTACGCATAGGCGTAGGAATTGGAAAACCAGAATCTATCATTGATCCCCTTAAATTGTTGAATCAAATAATTGAAAAAAAAACCAAGCCACTTATGGAATTGGGAAATATTCAACCGATAGAATATCACTATGGATACATTCCTAATGAAGGAGCACGAAAGTGTTCGGTCTTCGACGGTTTAATTTTAGTAGGAGATTCGGCAGGTCAATCCAATCCACTGGTGCTTGAAGGGATTAGACATGCGATTGAATTTGGAAGGTTAGCAGGACAAATAGGCTCTGCCTCTCTAATTAGCAGTTGTTCAAAAAATTCATTGATCGATTATGAGTATCAATGGAAAAAACGACTTGGTTCTAAAATAGAATCTGCTTTAAGGGTACAATCTAGATGGATGGGTTTAACAGATGATGAATGGGATCAGGAAATCTCCATACTGAGACATATGTCAGTAGATGAATTTATAGATTTTATTAGTTCAGAATTTTCTCCTCGCAAAATGATAAAGTTAGCACTAAATCATCCGAAACTAATCGCTCGACAACTTTTCAATCTTATTATTAAAAAATAAAGACTTTTATACCTAGATAAGGCAGCAAGACTAATTTGGCTGGCGAATTGGCATCAGAATTTACTCCAATTTTGTATGCCTTCGGAATCGGGATTATGGCTGGAATACCATCCTTAATTCTGGCACGATTACTTTCTCCCCGAAAAAGGTATAATCCGGTGAAATTTCTTCCAATGGAATGTGGACAAATGCCAACGGGTGAAGGACGTTCGCATTTTATGATGCAATATTATGCTTACATATTGATGTTCGTTGTTTTTGATGTGATGTCGATATTTTTGTATGCGTGGGGTTCATCGCTTTTATCTATTCCAAAAGAAGCTACCTTACCTATGATGGCCTTCCTTGCTATAATGTTTGCAGCCATGGCATATGCTTTATACCTTTCTGGTAGAAAAGGAATATGGTAATGGAAATTATTAATTTGATAGGATTAAATTATCTTTTTATATATTTATTAATAAAGGAAGTCGATGTTAATGATTAAAGATCTTATTAATCCAGCTAACTTTAACTTGTTGGTAAGTAAAGTTAGCGATGTATTAGTAGGTGCTTTAGATCAACCATTAGGTTATGCAATTAATTGGGGA
>DASUCH010000091.1:0-16783 GCA_035762785.1 Nitrososphaeraceae archaeon
ACCAAACTGCCAACAATTTCTGGTTTATCATAATCACCAATTTTTTTTATAGAAATATGTTCTCGACCATCAGAAGAGAATATTTTAGCATAAAAATTAATTTTATGATTTTTGGAAGACAAGTTAGTGTATGCTGCAATTGGAAATCTACACCCACCTTCGATTTTTGAGATAAAAGATCTTTCAGCATTTATAGAGATTCTTGATGGAGCATGCTCAATTTTGTGAAGAAATTTGATTAGTTTTCTATTAGTTTTTTTACATACTAAAGCTAGGGCTCCTTGTCCAGCCGCTGGTAAAAATTTTTTGGGATCGAATCTTTCACTAATATATTGTTCTTTTCCCAGTCGTTTTAATCCTGCTTCAGCAAGAATAATTGCATCATATTCTCCACTTAAGGCTTTTTCGATTCGAGTATCGATATTCCCTCTTAATGGTATGACCTTGAAATCATTTCTACGTGAAATAATTTGTATCGCTCTTCGTAAACTACTTGTTCCTATGATCGAACCGGTTGGCAGTTGATCAAATCTTTTTCTACTTTTACTTATAAGAACATCAATTACCGATTCTCTTTGAGGGATAGAAGCTATGACTAAGTCCTTATGAATATTAGCTGGAACATCTTTAACACTATGTATAGCAAAATCAACATCTCCCTTAACTACTGATTCATTTATTTCTTTTTCGAAGATACCCTTTTTATCTAAATAAAATAATGGTTTAGAGTTGTCTAAGTCTCCTCTGGTCTTAATTGGAGTAATTTCATACTCGAAAGTTTCATTTTGGACACTAAGAGCTTTAATTACAATTTGTGTCTGTGCTAAAGCTAATTTACTTCCTCTAGTCCCTATTCGTAATTTTTGGGTCATCTCATTGAATATACTTATTTAAAGAATCAGAATAACATTCTATGGTTTCTTCTATATCTTCATCAGAATGAGAATAAGAAATAAAACATGTTTCATACATTGAAGGAGGTATAAAAATATTTTTTTTTAGTAAATCCCAGAATAATTTTTCGAACATCTTCGTATCACATCTTAATATGTCAAGTGGAGTAGATACGGCCTCTCCAGTAAAAAATATTTGGAATAGAGAGCCAATAGAATTTAAAGTGTAATGTTCAGCAAATTCCTTAACACCGTCTTTAATTCCCATAACTAAAGTATCGCATAGCCTTGATATAGTAGGATAAACTTTATTTTTATTCTTCAAAAGGCTTTCTAGGGTTGTGATTGCTGCTGTAACAGAAACAGGATTTCCTGCATATGTGCTTGCCTGATAAACATTACCAGCAGGAGATAGCTGATCCATTATTTCTTTCTTCCCACATACAGCAGCTATGGGGAATCCATTTCCTAGGGATTTAGAGAAAGTAGCAATATCAGGTGTTATGCCAAAAAATTCACTGCAACCTCCTATAGCTAATCTAAATCCAGTTATGACTTCATCAAAAATTAGTAAGACGCCATATTTTTTTGTAATTTTTCTGATTTCTGTTAGATAATTTTTTTCCGGAAGTAAAAGACCATAATTAGCCAAGACAGGTTCCATGATTAAACAGCTAATATTTTCGGATTCTTTTTCAATTATTCTTTCTAAATCTCCAAAATCATTATATTCCACTAGCAGGGTTGCTTCTGAAATTTCTTGAAGTGAGCCATCAGATGATGGAATTGTTGCTGCTCCCGATCCAGCTTTTACTAAGACATAATCATATGCTCCATGGTATCCTCCTTTAAACTTAAGTATTTTCTTCCGTCTAGTGAAGGCTCGACTTAATCGTATAGCGGTCATTGTCGCTTCAGCACCAGTATTAACTAATCTTACTCTTTCTGCACAGGGTATTATTTTTGTCATCATTTCAGCAAGATAAATTTCTTTTTCAGACGGGATACAAAACAAAGTTCCGTTATCGAGTTGAGTTTTTACAGATTCTACAATGGGTAAATATGCATGTCCAAAGATTAAAGATCCATAACCCATACAATAATCTAGATATGTGTGGTGATCAGCAGTCACTATTTTACTTCCTAAACCCGATGAGACGAAAAAAGGGTAAGGCCTAAAGAATCTAACAGGACTGTTAACTCCTCCAGGAATCACATTAATTGCTCGCTGAAATAATTTTTCAGAGCGATCGTATATCAAGTATGTAATTATTATACTCTATTTATAAGAATCTTATTTTTCTAATAACACCTCTGCCATTTTTTTGGCAAAATAGGTGATTATAAGATCAGATCCTGCTCTTTTTATTGATGATAGAAATTCTATCATGACATCTGTTTCATTTATCCATCCTTTTTCAGAGGCCGCTTTTATTAGGGCATATTCACCTGAAACACTGTAAGCACATAGTGGAAGGTTGAACAGCTCCCTTGTTTTACAGATTAAATCCAAATATGGAAGAGCAGGTTTTATCATAATCATATCAGCTCCTTCTTTGATATCTAATTCAATTTCTCGTAAAGATTCAAAGGAATTAGTACCTGGCATTTGATATGTTGTTCTATCACCAAACTTAGGGGTAGAATCCGCAAGGTCTCGGAAGGGAGTATATAATGGTGAAGCCATTTTTGCTGAATAAGCCATAATGGATGTATCGGCTAAACCAGCATTATTTAGCTGTTTTCTAATTGCAATAACTTGGCCATCCATCATAGCGGATGGTGCAACTATATCAGCACCAGATAGGGCATGACTTTCAGCAATTTTAGATAGAATTTCGATAGTGGAATCATTATCTACCATATTTTGTTTAACTATTCCACAATGACCCGAAGTTGTATACTGACACATGCATACATCCGATATTACTACAATTCTATCTCCAAAATTTCTCTTTATAGTTTTGATTGCTTGTTGAACGACTCCTTTTTCATTATATGCTGCGTGTGCCATATTATCTTTCTTAGACGGAATTCCAAAAACTATTACACCTTTAATTCCTAGATCTAAAATTTCCGAAACTATATCTACAATTTTTGAAGGGGGAATTCTTTGTATATCAGGCATGGAAGCTACATTTTTCGGATTTTTTAATCCTTCTTCAACAAATAATGGAAAAATTAAATCATCTGACGAAATACGCGTTTCCTGTAAAAGGTCACGAAGTGCTTTACTTTTTCTAAGACGCCTTAGTCTAACATTAGGAAAATATGGGCCATTAGCTAGAGAATCATTGGATGTTTGCTTCATTTTCATAGTTAAACAGTTTAGCAGCTAGACGCATTAGTTCCTGCTCATCATCTTTATCATTTTGGACCTGTCGACGAAGATTATTCATAGGAGTAGACATTATCCCTTCTAAAAGTGCGTGAGAAAATTGCTCAATGATCTTTCCTTCTTGAGGTCCTATTTTTGGTCCAAGTATAGAAAGGGCTTTATTAAGTTCTCTTTTCCTAATTCTATCTACATTCCGAAAAACGGAAACAACAACTGGATCTGCTTTTCTTCGTTTTAATAACAAATCCATATTTTTCATTTCTTCTTCGATTATCTTATCTGCAGACTGAATTTCATCTTTTCTCCATTGAAGATTTCTTTGAACAATACCTCCGATTTGATCTAGATTAAATAGAAAAACATTTTCTATTTGAGAAATACTGTCTTCTACTGTTCTAGGGTTAGATAAATCAAAAATTAATAGCGATGTATTTTTTGTGTCCATTGTTTTTTTTATTCTATCATGTGTAAGTAAATAATAGGGGGCTGTCGTACTTACGAATATAATGTCCATAGAATGTAAAGAAATCAAAGCATCTTCAAACGTTATGGGTATCCCCGAGAGGGATTCTGCAAATGATTTAGCTCTTTCGTAAGTTCTACTGGTATTCATAAAAGATACATTTCTTTGTTTTAGTGCTTTGGCTATGAGACTTGCACCTTCTCCTGAGCCGATAAGCAGTATTTTCTTATCATTAAGTCTTCCAATTGATTCTTCTGCTAGACTAACTGCTACAGATCCCACTGATACTCGTCCTTTATTGATACCTGTCAGGGATCGCACTTTACTTCCCACCCGTAAGGATTTTTCAAAAATGATCGAAAGAAAAGATCCAAGGTAATTATTAGACCGAGAAAATTCATAAGACCTTTTTACTTGCCCTAGTATTTGATCTTCACCAATTACCAAAGAATCTAAACCTGCAACTAGTTTTAGAAGATGTCTAATTACGTCTTCGCCTCTCACGATCTCTATTATTTTTGAAAATTCTTCTATTGATAATTTTGAATGATCTGCCCAATAACTAATTATTTTCTGTAAATTTAGTTCTTCCTCTATCACAGCAAAAATTTCTACTCGATTACAAGTTTGTAAAATTAAGCATTCTTTCATTTGCAAATGTTCAATAAAAGTTTCGTGAGCACTATTAACATCTTTAAAGGAAAATTTTTCAAGCAAATGTATAGGAGCTTCTTTATAAGTAATCCTAAAATTAAGTAAATCATAAGATTTATTAACTAAGGTCATTTTTTCAAATCACTCCAATGATTCAAGCGCTCAATGGCTGCAACCTTCGCTTCTTCTAGTTTGTTCTCATTTATTAAATTTTGGATATTTTTATCTTTTATTATTGAGTAAAGAAATCTTTTACGTTCTATAACGGTTTTGATTTTGGGTCTCGCAGCCATTCTTGCAAACTCCTGTAGCTTGGTATTTTCTATATCTGATTGCTTTATTGTTCTTCTTAAAATACGTTCTGTTTTTATCCTCAATCTTCTAGCCATTATTGGGCTTTTCCCGAAAGTAGAAATTGCTACTTGCATTATTCCCTCAATATTGATGATAGAAGCATATGAAAAGTCACTTACTTGTGGATCATCTGCAGCATAAACAAATGACATCATAGAACGTCCTTTTTCTATGATTTTTCTATTGAGTTCTTTATTATCTGTTGCAGCAAGAACTAAAAAAATATTATTGTAGTGATCTAATATATTGGCACTTTTAATTTTCATTTTCACTACCTCAATTTTCCTTTGTTGTGATAATTCCTCAAGATAAGAATTCAATCTTTCACTAATAACAGTGATTTTACAATTTTGACCTAATAATCCTTTGACTTTTCTTACTCCTTCTACTCCTCCACCTATCACAATAACATTTTTACCAGCGAGATTTAGATCAACAATCAATTATAATTTCACTGCTGATGAAACAATATTGATTACTTTATTTAAGTTATTTCAACTATAAGAGAAACTTATCAGAAAAATATTGAAAATATACAAAAATATTTAGTTCAAGACTAACTATATATTGAAAATGATCTCAATTGATAAGTAAAGATAATAATTATAAAAAATTTGAACTTGATATTCTCGATGATATTGGTCCCGCGACCAAAATTCATCTTATTGAAGCGGGAATAGATTCCCTGAAGGAATTAATAATTAGAGGACCTCATGATGTTGCAGAGGTTACAGGTATGACAATGGAAAAATCAATTGATTTGTGTAATAAAGCTCGAATAAAACTAGAAGAAATAAATATTATTGAAAGAACTTTTGTTTCTGCAACAGAGCTTTATAATAAAAGAAAGAAAATAGAAAGAATTTCTACTGGTTCAAAACACTTTGATGAACTTTTAGGAGGTGGTTTTGAAGTTAATGCAATAACTGAAATATATGGAGAATTTGGCTCAGGAAAAACTCAAATTTGTCATACCTCTTCAGTGATGGTGCAGCAAAAATTAACAGATGGTGGACTAGAAGGAGGTGTAATTTATGTAGACACTGAAAATACTTTTAGGCCAGAAAGAATAGTCTCGATTTCCAAGGCAAGAAATATAGACTATGTCAAAATATTAGAAAATATAATAGTTGCAAGAGCATTTAATAGTGCTCATCAGGAATTAATCATTCATGAAGTAGGAAAACTTATTGAAAACAACAATATAAAGTTATTAATTTTAGATTCAGCGATTTCTCACTATCGCGCAGAATATGTTGGAAGAGGAACACTCTCTGAGAGGCAACAAAAAATAAATAAATTAATGCATATGTTAATTAGAATTTCTGAAACTTACAAAACAGCGGTTATCATAACAAACCAAATTCAATCAGTTCCTGATACGTTATTCGGCGATCCTTTTAGGCCAGCAGGAGGAAATATTATTGCACACTCGAGTACATATAGAATATATTTGAAAAAAGCTGGCAAAAATAGAATTGCTCGAATTGTTGATAGTCCTTATCATCCTGAAATTGAAGCATTGTTTTCATTAGGAGAAGAAGGAGTGACTGACCCTATTTAGCTTTCAGTTAATGTTAAATTAAGGAGGTAATTCAGATACATTATGCCAAGATCCCATGGAAGTAAGAGAAAATCACGATCTATATTAACTAAAAGTAATATACTTAGAGGTATTTCATACTTATTAATTGATTACAAAATAGGGGATAAAGTAATTGTTCATATTGATCCAAGTGAACATAATACAATGCCTCACAGAAGATATCAAGGAAAAATAGGAATAATTAAGGAAATTGGAAGAAGAATTATTAAAGTATCCGTTCCTATAGGTAACAAAGAAAAAATTTTACAGACTAAAAGAAATCATTTAAAACCTTTAAATAATTAGGAAGTACTTGTATGGAAACATTAAAAAAAGAAGTTATCTCCCTTTCAGAGGTAAAAGATATTTTAGAAAAAGTAGGAATAGAAGAAATGGATCAAATTCAGAGGTGGACATATGATTATGTGTCAAAATTTGCTAAATCTTCTTCCCACGTTTCCAGGTCCATGATTAACCAACTTGTATCATCTTGCGATTTAAAGGAAGATGAAGCAGTAGAAATAGCAAATGCTATGCCTAATTCTATTGAAGAATTACGGGCTTTTACATTTGGATGGAAAAAATTGATCTTAACAGATACATTGAATAAAATTTTAGATATTATAAATAAAGAACGTTAGAGCATTCTAAAGGATGAAGATTGATGTCACTACCGGATCATTATCAAGATCATAAAGGAAATGCATTTGGTAGCTTTCACGTTACTCGAAAATATGAAGAGTATGCTCATATTATTGAATTTACAATAAGAGGGAAGTCGTCAACCGTAAAAAAACGCGAAGGAATAATAATACAAGCAATTGGAGAAGAGAGATTAACATTACTAGAATTACTTGGAGATCCATCTCAAAATTTTGAAATTGGAGAACGTGCATACATTGGGAAGGAAGGAAGAAATAAAATAATTAGTGTTTTAGGAAGGTTAAATTATAATGACCTTTCAGTATCTGCAAAAAATGAAATTCCAATAGCAATAGAGAAAATAGTTACTATCAAAGAAAAAAGGTTTGTGGACTATTTTAATAATGCTCAACCTATAACTCCTCGTGTCCATGGATTAGAATTAATTCCAGGAATTGGTAAAATATACATGAAAAGTATTATAACAGAAAGAGAGAAGAAAAAATTTGAAAGTTTTAATGAAATTCAGGAACGTGTTGGTGTAAAAGATCTACAGAAACTAATTACAAAAAGAATAGTAGAGGAAATTTCTGGAGAGACACGAATGAATCTCTTTGTCAGAAAATGAATTGGAGGAAATATTATGGCCAAAATTTTCTTATTGATTCAAGTGTAGTAAGTAAAATTATAGAGATATCAGAAATAAAATCTTTTGAAGATGTTTGTGAAATGGGTACAGGAAAAGGGATACTTGTACCATTCTTATGTGAAAAAGCGAGATTTGTAAAATCCTTTGAGTTAGATTACAAGTTATACGAAAAAATTAAAATACTTCAATCAAAATTTAAAAATCTAAAAATTATAAATGAAGATCTTTTAAATTATATTGAACCTTTGAAGTTTGACGTTTTTATTTCAAATATCCCCTATTCTAAAAGTAAAGAGATATTTTTATGGTTATCCACAAAAAAATTTACTCGCGCAATTATAATGGTTCAAAAGGAATTTAGTCAAAAAATTCAATCGAATCCAGGAGATAAAAATTACAGAGCACTATCAGCTATAATACAATATTCTTTTGATATTCAACCACTTTTCAAAGTAGATAGAAAATCATTTTATCCCCAACCAACCGTTGATTCAGAGGTAATAAAATTAATATCAAAAAATAACATACTGTCGAAGGATACAATTTCTAAAGTTTTTATGATTTTCTCTTTTAAAAATAAAAAAATAAGTAAATTGAATAATAAACTTAAAATTAATTTTAATGAAATAGATTTAAGAATAAAAGAAATGGAACCAGCAAAAATAATAGCTCTTTCTAAACTCATGTGAGGAGTAATTGAATTAGTAGAAAATGTACATTCCTAATGTTGATAGTTTTTTATTAATAGATTCAATTAAAGACTATTCTGGGCAATCAGCACTCGAAATTGGAACTGGGGCAGGAATAGTTTCTAAATACCTCTTAAAAAATTTTAAAATTGTAGTAAGTACTGATATAGACTACAAATCCCTGTTGTACTCTAGAAAAGAAATTAATTCTAAAATAACTTTTATATGTTGTGATGCTACAACAGCATTATCTACTAAGTTCGATTTGATTGTAACTAATCCGCCGTATTTACCCAATGACCATTTTCATGATAAAACTATTCATGGAGGGATAAGTGGAATAGAAAAAACTATTCATTTTATTCAATCGGCAATACCAAATGTTAAAAAATATGGACATATAATATTAATTGTTTCATCTTTAGCTGATATATCAAGGTTAGATAGAGTAATTTTTGAAAAAAAAATGAATAGAAAAATAATTAATATGAAGAAAATATTTTATGAAACTCTTTATGTATATGAATTAAGTAGCATAAATCTTTCCTAAAAACTTAAATGAATGTAGTCATTTTAATGAATATCATTTTTTTAATATTTTCGATGCTCTTTCAGAAATTTGTTGAGCCATTTTAGAGAGTGATGCATTACCACCTAAATCATAAGTAACATATTTATTCTCATTGATCACGTCTTCTGTGGCCTTAAAAATAGCTTTAGATATATCTTTTTCACCTAAATATTCTTCCATCCAAGCAGCGGAGCAAATAGTAGCAACTGGATTTACTTTGTTCTGACCCGCATATTTTGGAGCACTCCCATGAGCAGGCTCGAACATAGCATATTTATCTCCGTAATTTCCAGAATAGACATTACCAATTGATCCGACATGTCCCGAAGCACACTCAGATATTATGTCCATAAATAAGTTAGTACTTAATAATATACTATTATTGAATCTTTGAGGGTTTTTAACCAATTGTTGAGTAACATTATCAATATAATATTCTTCCGTTGCTATACTAGGAAAATCCTTTTTAATTTTCTCCACTGCTGATACAAATATTCCATCGGTTTCTTTTAAAATGTTTCTTTTAGTAATAACAAATATTTTCTTAAAATTTAATTCCGTACTTATTTGAAATGCCTTTTTAACTACCCTTTCACATCCTTTTCTTGTTATTTTTCTAATGGCCACAGCGGAATCGTCACTGGTTTTAAATTCTATTCCAGCATACAAACCTTCGGTTGCTTCTCTAACACATACAAAATTGAGATCTAACTGTGAAGTTTTATATGTTTTTATTGGCCGAATATTTGCATAAAGTGCAAATTTCTGTCTGATGCTAACAGCTACACTTCTAGGTGCATCAGGATCGGGAACGGTAGTAGTCGGACCTTTAAAACAAGCATCACTTTCAGATAGTAATTTCCAAACTTCGTCTGTGATATATGAATTCGTTTTATTTTTTTTCCAAAATTCTGATCCAGCGTCTACAGGTATAAGTTCTATGTTGCTGTTACAGGCTTTCAAAACATCTATCATACAGTTTACCAATTCTGGGCCGGTACCATCCCCCTTTATAACAACGGCTTTTTTCTCTCCCAAAAATAATCAAAGGTTGACTTAAACTTTTCTATTTATATTTTATGTGGATCTTAAGTCAATTCTCACTTCCACATTTTGGATTTTAGTTCAATTTTTACTACCATATCCTTAGTGAAAGGTGGCATTAATGTAGAATTAGAAATCTTAGTAAATTCATTATTTTCGGAATAATAAGAATATTGAATATCGAATTTATCTAACGTTAGTATTTCTTTATTTAATGATCCCGTTTCGTTATTAATTACCGATATTGTTTTATTATCAAGTGAGTAGAGCTTCATAAAATCGTCTATTGTAAGCCTAATAGGTCTAATATATTCAATATGTATTCTGTCACCAACTTCATCTGTATGAATTATGTGAATGCATTCTTTTCCATCTTTGATTTCCTTTCCTACACCTTCAGGAAGAAACTTTTGCTTACCATTTTCAAAAATTTGCACTACTGGATAAATATTAAAAGTTTCTATATTATGAGCTTTTAAACAAATACCCAATACTTGTGGAGGCGGTGATAATTGCATTATGATAATGCCTGCTAGAGTCGCTACGCCTATCATAACAGGGGGTAATAGTAACTGTTTTTTCCCTATTTTTTTGGCAGGTTTTGTAGGCTTGAACCGGCGTTTGGGCATGGTTATTAAGGATCGTAGAAATTCAATATTAGAGTCTTTCTACCCTCTATTTTGATTATATTCTGATAATAATTAACATTATAAAGATAGCACAATTTCTTAATTGCATTCATATTGTATGTATCTTTTATGTTGCTCAATGAGCAGTCAAAGTTGGAATATAAACACATTAAAATATTCAATGTATATCATGTTTTACCTCCAATTATATGATAAGTTAAATTCACATTGAAATCACTTATTTCTATTCTTAAAACCAGAATGAAACGTGATGTAAAATTATAGAGGATGATAAAATTCCGGGAATGGAAACAAACTAACATTGTCATAGTTTGGTGAAAATTAGTAAAGAAATCAAATCGATATAAAAAATAATATATTAGTTGCGGAATTATTATTTCTCTCTTGCTTAATGTCCATATTGATGGTGCATCCAGAGGAAACCCTGGACCTTCTGGTATTGGGATAATAATAGTCCGAAATAATTTCTTAATATTAAATTATGGTGAATTTATAGGATCTCATACCAATCTATTATCAGAATATCTAGCCCTAAAAAGAGCCCTACAATTTGCATTACTAATTGATACAGAAATTAAGATTTACACAGATAGTATGACAATAGTTCAACTGCAGAAATCCAAAGAAAGAATTAGAAAAAAAGAATTAAAAATTCTTTTCAGAGAAATCAATAATTTAGAAAAAAAATTTAAAAAAATTACTTACAACTATATACCAAGAGAAAAAAATACAGTCGCAGATCTATATGCAAAAAAGGCAATAGACTATTATATTAATTAAATAGAATCAGATTTACTAATTAGGCAGCTATGAAGAATCAGAGTTAATATTGAATAACACATGAAATGAAGGCATTTGTCTGAGCTGCCATATATAACATTTAATCTAAAAGTTTATGTAACAAATAACTTGAAATTTAATTAGAATTGCTTGAAAATAAGGACAAAAAGTATAGTATTATTAAAGACATCGCTATAATAGTTATTGGAGTAGTTTTGATATGGTTTGCTGTCAAAGTAGTATTTAATGTAGATAATCCATTTTATGTAGTCTCTAGTGGAAGTATGATTCCTGTTTTGAACGTTGGAGACATATTAATAGTAAAAGATGGAAATACTTTTAATAGCTTAAAGGTTGGCGATATTATTGTTTTTAATAGACCCCAAGGAGGTGACAGGGTTATTGTTCACAGAATTATAGAGATAAGTGATAGATTTGGGGAGAAAGTCATTGTAACAAAGGGGGATGCAAACGACGGTATAATACCAGGAACAGATTTTCCTATTCGGGAAAAAGATTACATTGGTACATTAGCCTACACAGTTCCAAAGGTTGGATTAGTTTTGAAATATCTCAATCCTCCTGTAAATTATATAATAATAGCAGGAATAATAGGAATTCTAATTTATACGAATATAAAAAAGAAGAATGAAGAGAAAGGTAAAATAGATGGAAAGGACCCAGTTTAAAGATTATTCAAATAGCATTTATTTTTTTGATAATTGTTAAAACATCTTGATCTAACAATTCATGATCCAGGCCTACTTTTTGTCCTTCAAATTTTGCACTTTTTCCAGAAACTAATGCAAATTTAAAATCACGGAGCATACTTCTGTGCAATTTCGTACAAATATCTTTAACCTTGGTTCCTTTTCTTACAATTAAAGGCTCTGTATAATCTGTTTCTTTGCCTTTCGGTCTCATATAAATCCTCATGAATTCTAATTTATTAAAAATCGATTCCTTTAGTACTTCAATATTCAGGTTCGAATTTGCAGAAACAGGTTCAATGTCTTCACCTAGGAAGGGTATCATACCATTTAATGTAGTAGCATCTATTAGATCTATTTTATTTAAAACTATTAGAGAATGAGGATACACTCTATTTCCCGCTAACGCATCAATTAGATCATCGGTAGACAAATTAGGATCTCTTATTGTAATTCTACCATTATGGATTCCATAGATTTTACACATTTCTTTCACCATTGATTCTGAAATTTGTGAATCTTGGTGAATATTAGCTGAAATCCCTCCTTTTTCAGTTTTGTGTATATGAACATTAGGGGGCTTTTTGTTAACTTTTATTCCTATCTCCGATAATTCTTTTACTAATATAGAAAAATGTTTTGGTTGGAAAACATCCACAACAATTAATACCAGATCTGCACTTCTAGCAACAGAGAGAACTTTTTTACCCATCCCTTTTCCAGAAGCCGCACCTTTTATGATTCCTGGTAAGTCTATGACTTGTATTTTTGCTCCTCTGTACTCCATCATACCTGGAATAGCTGTTAGTGTAGTAAACTGATACGATGCAATCTTTGAATTAGCATTAGTTAAACAATTTAGAAGGGTAGATTTTCCAACACTTGGAAATCCAATCAGAACTACAGTGGCATCTCCTTCTTTTCTAACATCATATCCAGAACTGCCTTTTCCGCTTGAGACAGTCTTTCCATGCCTATTTTCTTCGAGTTCCCGTTTGAGTTTGGCAATTTTTGCTTTTAAAATTCCAATGTGGAATTCCGTAGCTTTATTTATTTGTGTTTTGTGAATTTCATCTTCTATTTCTTTGATTTTCTCAGGAATTCCCATTGTTTGATTGTAAATATTATCAAAATAAGATCATAAAAGAATTTCTTATTTAAAAAATACCAAAGAGTTTTAGTCCATGTAAAGAACCGATCATGGAACCAAAGATTATCATTAATAACCAAGGCATAGCTGGTAATTTTGGAGAATTAAGAATTATGTGGTGATTTTCAATAATATTAGTTATATAATCACGTACTTTGTCATTCCAGATTTTATATTCAATTCTATGTTTCTTTAGAATAGATTCAATTTCATAAATTACTGGAGCGCGGACAGATCGAATATGTTGAATATACCTTCGTGAAATTTCTACTTCGCCTTGAATTGCAATCAACCCCTGTTGCATATCAAGGAGTCGAACATGAATTTCCCAAGGTTTTTTTAACTTTTTTGAAAATCCATTACCTATTTGGCCAGGTTTCTTATTTTCAAACTTTACTTTTGAAAATCCCTCCAAAATAAGCGTTCTAATAATTTCATCTTTCTTTATTTTAACTAAAAGACTTAAGTGATCAAACTGAAGTTCTTCAGACTTTATCGATTGCTGCAATCCTTTTAAAAAGTTCATTTTTTTTGGGTATCTCGTAAGGAATTCAGACATTTGGTTATTGAATTTTTGATGTTATAGTTATATTAAAACGCTATGAAAATAAAATTATTTAATGGCAAAATTTTGGATACCACGGAAATAGAGATCTGTTTGATAATCAATAGCAAAATCTTTCCAACATACCTTTCTATCGGTAAAGGAAATATTTGAACCTCGTATTACCACGAGTGGAACTGCCTCATTGCTTTCACCCATTACAAAGGTCCCTATTGTTGCTAAAGAATCAGCGGTTGCTTTAAGTGTATATTTCATAATATGTCCAAAAAGATCTTTTTTTCCCCTTTGATCTTCCACTGGTTCTATTCCAGAACAACCTATAGCTACTCCAGTAGTACCAATGCGTGTAGGCATTAGTCTGCTATCTGAAATAACTATTCCAACCTTTATCCCTGATCGTACTAGAAATTCCATTCGTAGATTTTCAGCAGATGTGAATGGATCTATTGGAAGACATATAACATAGTGTGAAGGTATATTTGATTTATCAATTCCTCCATTTGGGGCTAAAATACCATTTTTTATTGTTAATAAGAAGCCAGGTAACCCACCAAATATAACATCAGATTCTCTAATTACAACTTCTACAAAACTTGGATTCATCTGATAATTTTTAGCAAGATTTTTGGCATTAGAGCTAGGTCTAATTTTCCGAAGATCTACTACAGATCCTTCACTCATAGAAACAAATTTACTTGATAGAACAAGAATGTCCCCATCTTTAAACTCATATTTGGAGGATATAAGAGTATCAAACAGATTAAACCTATTCCTTTTAGTTTTGATTTTAATCCCGTTTACAATTATCAATTTGACTCTACTAGAGTAGAGAGTTATTTGCTTTTTAGAACGTTTTTATTCGCGAATTGATAACTTTAATAAGTATAAAAAAATGGGAATGACCATTACCGAAAAAATTTTAGCTAGAGCCTCTAATAAAAATAGCGTTAAACCAGATGATGTAGTCATAGCTACTATAGATAAAGTTATGGTTCATGATGTATCTGGTCCTGGTGTAATTAAAGTTTTTTCTGAATGGGCCAAAAAGGGTATAATACTTGATCACATCTGGGATCCTGATCGAGTATGGATAAGCGAAGACCATTTTGTTCCTGCCTCTGATCGGATTTCAGCAAATAATATTACCTTATTGACTAATTGGACCAAGAGATACAATATAAAAAAACATTTCAAATATGGTTTAGGTCAATATGGAATTTGTCATACTTTATCTCATGAAGAAGGGTTAGTTTTACCTGGAGAGATATACGTTGGTGGCGACTCACATACAAATACTACAGGTGCAATGGGCTCCCTTGCTGTCGGATTAGGTCATACAGATATCGCATATGTACTAATGAATGGGAAAATATGGTTTAAAGTACCTGAAACAATCCTTTTTAAAATAAATGGTCATAAACCTGAATACATAATGGCTAAAGATATAATCTTGAAGATAATAGGTGATATCGGTACTGATGGTGCTAATTATAAAGCTATGCAATTTACTGGAGAAGTCATAGATAAAATGTCTATGGAAGAAAGATTAACACTTACTAATATGAGTACGGAAGCAGGTGCTAAAAACGGAATTATAGAGCCTGATGAGACTACATTTGACTATCTTAGGACACGTACTGACAAGAAATTTCTCCCCATAAAAGGAGATTTCGATGCAACATATAGTCATATATTTACATATGATATTGGGAACCTGGAACCTGTAATAGCTAAGCCATTTTCACCCGAAAATATATGTGCTGTAGGGGATATAGAGGGTAGACCAATAGATAAAGCCTATATTGGATCCTGTACCGGTGCTAAATTGGAAGATTTAAGGATGGCAGCCAAGATCCTTAAAGGAAAACACGTTAAAATTAGAACAGAGGTATTACCTGCTGCTCAGTCAATCTATTTAAAAGCAATTAAAGAAGGATTGGTAACTATATTTTTGGAAGCAGGTGTAGTGGTTGGTCCTCCTACTTGTGGGGCTTGTTGTGGTGCACATATGGGTGTACTTGCGAAAGACGAAATTTGCATAAGTACTACTAATAGAAATTTCCCTGGTAGAATGGGGCATGTGGAATCCCAGACATATTTAGCATCGCCTTTAGTAGTTGCTGCAGCAGCTGTAAATGGAAAAATAACAGATCCAAGGAATGAAATGTAATGAAAAGAATTAAGGGAAAAATTCACAAATACAATAGAGATAATATAGATACAGATGTAATAATCCCTGGTCCTTATCTAAAAATACACGATCACAAGGAATTGGGAAAGCATGCCATGGAAGGGCTAGATCCTAATTTTTCTGAAAAAATTTGTGAAGGAGATTTTTTATTGACTGGTAAGAATTTTGGTTGTGGATCCAGCCGAGAGCATGCTCCTATCGCATTACATGAAGTAGGTATCCGGGCCATACTTTCTCCTTCCTTTGCCAGGATATTTTATAGAAATGCAGTGGATGGAGGTTATCTTTTACCTATAGAAATTGATCCTGCTCTAATTGAAAAAATATCAGATAAAGATGAGATAGAAATTGATCTCAATACCAATACGATTATTGATATAACATCCAGTGAAAAATTTAACATCAAACCCTTTCCAGAAATAATCTCAAAAATAGTAAAGGCAGGGGGATTACTTTACTTTAAAGAATAGCATATAGTGAGAACAAATGGTAGATCGCGTTTTTATACGAGCACTTTATTAAGAGTTATGACGTTCTAATGTAAACATTTGCATGTTTTAACATAATAAAATTAACAATTTTTACCCCATGGAATTTTAGTGTTATATTTAACGGTGACTTTTTAATAATGGATTAAAAACCAACACAAACAATCAAAAAAGGCAAAATATGAAACAATATTATTTTTATATTTTGACATTTATTTTAGGTTTCAAAAATTATTAGTGTCACAATATTAATGGGAATAAATTTTATCAACAAAATTAAGAGTAAAATTAAAAGAAATAGTATTAGCGATTAAGGCTCCTCGCCATCGCCGCCGTTACCATCGCCATCGCCATCGCCGCCGCCGCC
>DASUCH010000092.1:0-13280 GCA_035762785.1 Nitrososphaeraceae archaeon
AAAAGAAAATTTGGCGACAATCTATATGCTTCTACTCATAAGATAATAATGGGGTATCAGGCAGTCCTTTCCAGTATTTACAATCTTGTACAAAATAAAAAACAAACATTGGATTGGAAATTTTATGCAAATCATTTCGTACAATCTTTCCCAGATTTATATGAAGATCTTTGTAAATTAAATGAGATATATTCAAGACAAACCAGTTTTCAGTATTTCATAATTGTAGCTAGACATGCAAAATCTTTTCAAAGATCTGGAATAATTGAATATTATCTAAAAAATCAAATTGCAATTTTCAATCAAACCGTGAGGAAAATTATTTTTCTAACTGATCAGAGTGGATATGATTATTGTTCTAAAGTTATTAAAGAAAGTGATGATATCAAATATGTTACCACAGGGGATAAATTTAACATTCATGATGGATTAAGAAATTTAAAGAAAAAGTACAAAATCAATCTCATATTGAATGATGGAGGAAGAATAATGTCAAATGGATTTATAGAAAATGGTGTAATAGGTGAAGAGCGCGTTACTTTAGAGCCTTATCCTGGAAAAGAATTTCTAGACTTTGAAAATAAAGATCATTTATTGAAAGATTGTACTCTTGGTATTAAAGGGAATGGCTTAGATGGAAGTGAGTTAAATGGGGCTATATTAGCACATTCTAGCAAAATCAACGATGAAGAAAAAGCTAATGTGTATATTTATCCACTTTATGATAGAGAAATGCATTAAACTACTTTACCAATTTTTTATTTCTTTTATAATATTGAATATATAAAATCAAATAGATCAAAGAAATTTTGAAATTAATTATCAACTAATCAAAGGTGTCATACTTTTGGGTTGAAAGTAAAATAAAATTACTATAATAATTAAATAAAAAAAGAATGAATCTTAATGGAGAGATTAATACCATATTGAGCCGATGATGATATCTAAGACTAGAATATCTTTGTCTTATTTACCTTGTGGAAAATCATAATTGTTAAAAGTAAACACCATAGCCATCTAAGGAGTATATATCACAACAATAGAGGGCTATGAAAATTCAGTCCTACTGATTTGCCCTTTGGACTGTATTATCATTCATAACACATAATATTTAACCATTTAACTATATGATCAGTGGTAACCTATTATTCTATTATTATTATTATTGTTATTAATAATCATTAAAAAACCATAGTCGATTCATGGTTTGTGTTTATCCATTCAAATACTCAACATAATTGTTTTCTTATCGTTAGGATATCTGGATAGTTATAGAACTATTCCTATTCGAAAAAAAATCTTTATATATATTTAAAAGTGTAGACCATTTATTGTCTTTATTATTAGAATTAAATGTAATATACTACTTAACGTGCTGCCAACAATATGTTTACAGTACTGGTCGTCGTCTGAGATAAACAAGATTTGTAAATTCATTATGCGATATGAGCAGGTCTTTGTTCTTGACTGGATCCTTCTTTATTTCCTTTTAATATCTGAATTAGCTGTTGAATCTGGTTAATTAATTCTATTTGATTTCGTTCCAAAACCTGCATTTTGAAATATGTCTCTTGAGTATTTCTAAAAACAAAGTTTTTCCAAATGGTTTCTTTATTTTGTTCTAAAATATTGACAAGTATATGAATTCTTTTTTCTGGAAAATTCAATTGGTCATGTAATACCTTTCTTAGATTATCTATTGCCATTTCTCCGCGAAGATATAAGAATAAAATATTATCACGGATAAATCGTAATGATGCTCCTAAAATTTGGTTATCTAAACCTGTATATTCCAGTATTTTATCAATTGGATTATTTTCAATGAAAAGTTTTACAATTACACTTTCTATTGCCTTTTCATATTGTTGATCATTTAAAGCCAAGAGTTTCTTAGCATCTAATTTTGGTAAAACTGATTTGGTAGCAATTGCATTGACAATTAAACTCGCATGAACCTGTGGTAATCCTAATTCAATAAATTTCTTAATAATAGGATTTTGGCCATAAGGTATTGCCCCAGCAATTTCTAACGCAATTATTGTTAATTGTTCGTTTTGCTCATTTGTCAAATCTTCAGGATTTTGTTCTAGGTTTGTTAAAATTGATACTTGTTGTTCTTTTTCTAAAGCATTAAACCAGTTAATAGCATTTTTTAGATTCTGAGATGGATTTGCAAATAGAGACATTGCCTAAACATAAATAAATAAATACAAAATTATTAGAATTTGATTTGATTTTTAATAAGAGTTAGATTGGATAAGATTTTATCTAAAAGAATATTAAATTGAATGTCATTGTAATTATCGGTGTTTTTATTTTCTATCAAGAATGAATTGGAAGTTCTTGGTTGCAAAAAATCCAATTGATTACTAAACAACTCGTTAGTTCGAATCTTCTCCATAAAATATATGTAAAGTTCTAATATAAAACTTTTATAATTATTACTGCTTCTTTCATGTGCAGCAAATACTTCTATAATTTTGTTATCTCAACTTACCTGCCTCTTTTCCTGCTTGAGTGCATTCTTGCAAATAGATTTTTTCACATTCATTAGATATTGTTATAAATTTGTGTATAACGGATATGATAGCTGTATCATATACAGATTTGATATCCCCTTCAGTAAGAATGTCTACACCTCGATCATCGATTGTGTTTAGGATTTGTTCTTTACATATTCTCCTAATTACACTGTTGATATCAAAAATATATTGGTCGATCTTGGCAAGATTCCTGTTAGAATTATTAATACTAGTATTAGTTTTGTTAAAAATCAATGTAACCCTATATCATTTTAATCTGATCGTTTATAATAATTTTCTAGTGGATTTATTTTTAACCAGTTAATTAAAAGGCTTGGAACGTGAAAATATTAAAAATTGAATCATATATGGTTTTTTTTTATTTTCAGTTTAGATTTTACGTGAGAATATGTATAAATTAAGATTTCTATTCTTACATATATATAAACATGACCGAATCTTTTCTTGAGGCACTAAAAAACAGCGTATTGCTATTTGATGGTGCAATGGGTACTGAAATTCAGAAATTGAATCCACAACCTCAAGATTTTCCAAATAATAAAGATGGTTTTAATGATGGACTAATCCTAAGTAGACCAGAATGGATAAAGGAAATACATAGAAGTTATATAAACGCTGGAGCAGATTGTATTGAAACTAACACTTTTGGTGGAAATAAATTCAAATTAGACGAATATGGGTTTGGAGATCAAACTGTTGAATTTAACAAACAAGCCGCAGAATTAGCTAGACAAGTATGTAATGAATTTCAAGATAAACCGCATTTTGTAATTGGATCTATGGGGCCTTCAGGTTTTCTTCCCAGTTCAAATGATTCTGACTTGGGCCAAATATCTTTAGATGAAATAATAAATGCTTTTGCTCTGCAAGCAGAAGGTTTGATTCTGGGGAACGTGGATGCACTATTAATTGAAACAAGTCAAGATATCCTAGAAGTAAAGCTAGTGATAGAAGCTTGTCATAATGCAATGAAAAAAGTTCAAAAAAAAGTACCTATCATAGCAAATATAACTTTAGATCAATATGGGAAAATGCTTCTTGGAACCAATGTTCAATCCGCGTATACAACAGTCTCTGATATGGGAATCGATATTTTTGGACTAAATTGTTCTACAGGACCAGATGAAATGACTCCTAGCGTTATATGGTTAGACGAACAACAAGATTTACCTATACTTGTAGTTCCTAATGCTGGTATGCCTCATAACGAAGGTGGAAAAGCAGTTTATAAAATGACACCAGAAAAATTATCAGAGAAACTAGAGGAATTCATTTTAAAGTACAACAATATAAAGATCGTTGGGGGTTGTTGTGGAACGACTCCAGAGCATATTGCTGAATTACGGAGAATGATTGACAACACCAACAACAACAACAACAACAACAATATTAAAAAATAAATAATCCTGAATCTTATTATTGATACAATAGGAAAAAATACTATAGGTATTTATCCTGTAAATTTTCATGTGTTTATGATTACAACCAAAAAAAAAATTATAGGAATGAATGAATAAATTATGCCCAAAAGTCCAAGAATTAGTTCAGCGTTAAATGCTGTTGACATTCAACAAAATCCTCCTCCTTTAATCATAGGAGAACGAGTTAACAGTCAAGGCTCTAGGAAAGCAAAGGAGATGGTTCTAAAAGACGACTTTGAAGGTCTTCTTAATCTCGCCAGAAGTCAAGTCGAAGAAGGAGCACACTGTTTGGATATATGTGTGGCAACCACAGAAAGATCTGATGAACATGATTTTATGTGTCAACTAGTAAAACGACTGTGTTTAGAAATAGAAGCTCCTCTGGTAATAGATTCAACAGATCCTAAAGTAGTTGAATCTGCAATTAAACAAATACCAGGAAAACCAATAATTAATTCAATCAACTTAGAAGGTGATGGAAGTAGATTTCATTCCTTAGCTCCTCTTATGATAAAATATGGGGTTCCTGCCATTGCAATGTGTATTGGGCCTAATGGAATGGCTAAAACTCCCAAAGAAAAACTGGAAACTGCACAACTCTTATTCGAAACAGGTAAAAAATATGGACTAAAACCTTGGCAATTTATATTTGATGTTCTAACTTTTACTTTGGCGACTGGTCAAGAAGAGTTTCTAGATTCTGCAAAAAATACTTTAGAGGGAATCAAACTAGTAAAGGAAAACCTGCCTGGTTGTTTCACAACTTTGGGGTTAAGTAATGTTAGTTTTGGTCTACCCACACATGCAAGGAAAATAATTAATTCTGTATTTCTATATCATGCAATAAAATCTGGTTTGGATTCTGTAATAATTAATCCAAAGGATATAGTTGCATATTCAGATATTAACGAAGAAGAAAGAAAACTTGCAGAAAATTTAATCTTTAACCTTCGAACTACAGCTTTATCAGATTTAATTTCCTATTATGAAAATAAAATCAGTACTGACCAAACAAAAAAACAATCGGATGGAAATTCAAAACTTGATATCGATCCAAGTTGGAAATTTGATAAAAAATGTTATTATAGAATAGTAAATAGACTTCGCGAAGGAATAGAATCTGATGTTGTAGGTGCAATTTTGGATAATGTTAAGGAAAACGATCCAAAAGTTGGACCATCCTTAACCGATTCATCATCATCATCATCATCATCATCGCCTTCACCACCATCCACCTCCTCCTCTGCGTCACCATCTTTGTTACTAAATGATGATAATGATGATAACGATGATATTGCTCATATCTCTAAGAAAGAATTACATGCAGCAGCAGTAAAGACTTTGAACGAAACTTTACTTCCTGCAATGAAGGAAGTTGGTGATAAATTTGGTTCAGGTGAAATAATTCTTCCTTTTGTTCTCAAATCTGCAGAATGTATGAAAGCTGCAGTCGCTGAGTTAGAAAAATATCTTATTAAAAAGAAAGATGTTTCAAAAGGCAAAATTGTATTATGTACTGTTTATGGGGATGTCCATGATATAGGAAAAAATCTGGTTAAAACAATTCTAGTGAATAATGGCTATTCTGTTTACGATTTAGGTAAACAAGTCCCATTGCAAACAATTGTTAATAAAATTAGTGAAGTAAATGCTGACGCAGTAGGATTATCAGCCTTACTTGTTTCTACCTCAAAACAGATGCAGATATTTGTTAATTATGCGAAAGAACATAATATAAAAATACCAATCCTCTGCGGAGGTGCTGCTATCAATACTAACTATATTAATAGAATAGCAAAGGATGGAGGAATATATGAACAAGGTGTTTTCTATTGTAAAACTGCTTTTGATGGCTTGAATGTAATGAATAATTTAATGTCTGATAAAAGGAATCAATATATTTTCAAATGGAAAGAAAAAGTAGAGCTATGGAAAGAGTTCAAACCAACCGCTTCCTCAATAAATGTATCTGAGATCCCCCAACATAGCGGTATAAAACCAGTTTCTCCACCCATTCCACCTCATACAGGTGTTCCAATTCGATTAAGTCTTGAAGATATAAATTTAGAAGAAGTATGGAATTTTTTAAATAAAAAGTCTCTTTTTACGCTATCGTGGAGTTTTAGGGGTAAGGCTGCGTCAGGGTTAACAGAAGAAGCAGAAAAATTATTGATTGAATGGAAAAAAAGAATTATTGATGAAAATCTTTTTTCACCGAAGGTAGTTTATGGATATTTTCATTGTCACAATCGGAGTAATAAGCTAGTTGTAGATTCTTCTAAAGGAGGAGGCAACGAAATTATTTTTGATTTCCCTCGTTCTACAAAAGGAAAGCATTTGTGCTTGACTGATTACTTTGGAGAAAATGATATAGTTGCATTTCAATCTGTTACAGTTGGTAAGAAAGCGTCTTATACAATTGAGAAATGGAATAAAGATAACAAATATACTGATGCATACTATCTTCATGGACTGGCTGTTGAAACTGCTGAAGCATTAGCTGATTGGACAAATTTTTTAATTCGTAAGGAATTAAAGATTGACTCAAAAAGAGGCTTACGATATAGCTGGGGATATCCAAGTTGCCCTGATATTACTCAACATAAATTAGTATGGGAGCTTTTAGATCCTGCTAAATCTGATATGACACTAACAAACGCTGGACAGATAATTCCAGATCAGTCCACTGCTGCGATTTTTATTCATCATCCAGAAGCAGAATATTTTACATTGTGAATTTTTTTATTTTAAATTCAATGAAATTAATTTGTCATCAATAGTTACGTTATTTTAAGTTTTAAAACGATAGATGTATAAAATAATCAGTTAGAATAATAATGGTAATTTAATGTGTGTTAGTGATTTGGTATTAGCGTGTTCTATAGATAATTCTCCTAGCTACTTTACCTATGATAATGGTGATACCATGATAATTATTCAATCAAAATCAAGTGCTCTTGCCAATCAAAATGATTTTTATTATATCGAACCTTATATAGAATTACTAATATCCCATGAATCACTGCATTTTGTTATAAAAAAGATAGAAGGCTCTCTTGAATCAGAAAAGCTAGACAATCTTGAGGTAATAGTTCATAGAAATGGAAAAAACTATCAAGTAACAATAAACAATATGTTGTTTGCTTCTGATAACTCTGGTTTAGTATTAGAATAATGATCTAATTTATTAATATCATCTACAACTATTTTTCAGTTCATAGATAAATTTCTGTAAAATAGTGAACAGTGTATCTTTATTCTCTAGTTCTTTAATTTTTTTTATAATTGCACTTCCGATAATTACAGCATCTGCTCCAGCATCGATCATATATTTTACGTGTTGAGGATTACTTATTCCAAACCCTACAGCAAGAGGAATCTTCTCCTCCGCAGTAACTTTTTTTACTCTTTTTATTGATTCGATCGTATATTCATCAAAGCCTTGTCTTTCTCCCGTTGTGCCATAAACTGATATAGCATACAAAAAACCAGTACATATTCTGCTAATCATTTTTAATCTTTTTTCGGAAGTATTAGGTGATACTAAAAAAATTGTAGACATTCCTATATTTTGCATTGTATTTAGATATTCTTTAGATTCTTCTATTGGTATGTCTGGAATTATAAAACCGTCAATGCCACTTTCTTTAGCTTTTTTTGCAAATTGAATGTATCCTTTTCTGTATAAAATGTTTGAATATGTCATAATAATTAAAGGAATATTGGGAAAAGTTTTTCTTATTCTTGAAGATAATTCTAAGCACATATCCGGAGTAGTACCCGCTATAAGCGAATTTTGAATTGCATCTTGAATTGTAGAGCCATCTGCAATAGGATCGGAAAATGGTATTCCAATTTCTATAATATCAGCTCCTCCATTTATTAATGAAGATATTATATGCTCAGAAACCATTATATCAGGATAACCAGCCACTACATAACAAATAAGTGCTTTCTGATTCTTACTCTTTAATTCATTAAATTTACTAATTATTCTGTTCTCTTTTAATATACTATTATTCTTGGACATACTTAGTCTCTAATTCCATCAAGATAGTTTTGTACTACCTCAACATCCTTGTCACCTCTACCTGATAATGTAATGACGATAGTTTCTGATTTTTTCATTTTTTTAGCTAATTTCATTCCATAGCTGATTGCATGAGCTGATTCTAAGGCAGGAATTATCCCTTCTTTTTCTGAAAGAATTACAAATGCTTTGATAGCATCATCGTCTGTACATGATTTATAATTGACCCTTTTAATCTCTTTCAAGTATGAATGTTCAGGCCCTACTCCAGGATAGTCTAACCCAGCACTTATACTATGAGTAGCACTTATCTGACCCATTTTATCTTGTAAAAGGTAGGTCTGCATTCCATGTAAAATTCCTGTTGAACCTGCTGACAATGTTGCAGAATGCTTTCCTGTCTTAATTCCACTTCCTTCGGCTTCAATACCATAAAGAGATACTTCTAGGTCACCTATAAATGGATAAAATGAACCAATGGCATTACTACCACCTCCCACACATGCAATAATGGCATTTGGTAAAGTACCGGTAATTTTTCCTATTTGTTTTTTTATTTCTTTACCTATTATACTTTGAAAGTCCCTTACAATCATAGGATAAGGGTGTGGACCTACTACCGATCCAATTACATAATACGTATTCTCTACATTTGTTATCCAATCTCTTAATGCCTCATTAATTGCATCTTTAAGTGTCTGTGTTCCAGATTTTACTGGATGTACTTTAGATCCTAATAATTTCATTCTAAATACATTGAGTTTTTGTCTTTCAGTATCTTTTAAGCCCATATACACCTCACATTCAAGCCCAAGGACTGCTGAGGCAATAGCGGTACCAACTCCATGCTGACCTGCACCAGTTTCAGCTATAATTCTTTTTTTACCCATTTTTTTTGCTAACAGACATTGTCCCAATGTATTGTTAATTTTGTGAGCTCCACCATGAAGTAGATCTTCCCTTTTTAGATAAATTTTAGCTCCGCCTACATATTCCGTAAGATTCTTTGCCAAATAAATTGGAGTCGGTCTACCAGCATAATTTTCCAAATAGCCCTTTAATTCTTTTTTAAAATTAGAATCATTTGTAAATTTTTTATATGATTCTTCCAATTCTTCTATAGCAGGAACTAATGTTTCAGGGATGTATTTTCCTCCAAAATTACCGAATTTACCATTAAACGGAAAGTTATATTTTTTCATTTATATATTTGATAAAACAAAACAAGCATAATAATAATTGTAACGTTTGTTTCTTGTATTCATAAAATTTTTCTTCAGTATTTTAATTTTTTGACCTTGAATTATTTTATTTAGATAATAGAAACCATTATATTCTTACTCCAAGTTAGAAATTTGTAAATCTCAAAAGATATGTGATCCAAATAATAAATCTTAATGGCAGAATCTCAATTGAGGAAACATATAATAATAAAAATATCACCCAAGAAAGAATATAATTATTGAATAGGGTTAACTAATTCTTTTATCTTTGTAGCAATTTGTTTATTATTTTCCATGATACTCGTTCCAATTAAGAATGCGTCAGCTCCGGCATTTCTCAGTTGTTTTATTTGATTAGAATTAGTTATTCCACTTTCACTAATAATCACGTTTTTTCCCTTATTAAATTTCTTTAATAATTTTTCTGTAATTTGTAAATCAATTGTTAAATTCTCTAAATTACGATTATTAATTCCTATTAAATCTTCTTTACCCAAATTAAATTTTAGAATTTCGTTAAATTCATGTTCATGGTGAACTTCAAATAAAATATTCAGGTCTTTTTTGTGAGCATAGTTCACAAATCTATCTAAATCAGCTTCAGCAAGATTTTTATCAAAAATACTCATAATTAGTAAAATATAATCTGCTCCAATTTTTTTAGCGCACTCTAATTGTATTTCACTTACAATAATATCTTTCATTAACATTGGAATGGAGGTATCCTGTCTAATCATAATAAAGTTAGATAAAGATCCATTAAACAAATACTTCTGGGTCAAGACTGAAAGACCAGCTGCACCTCCTTCTGTCATTTCTCTTGATATTCTTAACAAGTCTACATTATCTCTATTCATAATTACTCCTTTTGAAGGTGAAGAAAACTTTATTTCAGTGATAAGAGGTATTTTATTTTTTGTCTTTATATCTAATATATTTTTCTTTAACTTAAGAGGTTCATGAGAATAATCAATATCTCTAATATCGTATAATCCCTCATCTATACTCTTAAAAGAATTTTTAACTAACCTCCTGATCATATTTTCGCTATTAGAAGAAAAAAATTTACTCGTTAGAACTCCACCTTACTAACCATGAGTAACTTGCTATTATATCTATTATGTATAATAATTTGTAAAGAAAAGTAAAATTTATTGCATCCAATAGTATTATAAAGCCTGTGACTAAGGTAATAAATAAAGCAGTAGAAGATCTCATCTCGGAATTTACCGGTGTCAGAAAGCTAACCGATGATCTGTTTAAAACACTAAGTATAGAGGATGCAGTTATTCAATCGGACCCTTTTGGCAGTCCTCCAAATTGGCACATAGCCCATGTAACATGGTTTTTTCACAAAATACTATTAAAGTATGGCGAAAAACTAAACTTAGAAAAAATTAACTTAGATTATTTAAATTCCTATTATCAAAAGTTTGAAAAAATTTTGCCTAAAGATGACAGAGGTAGATTTCCAAGACCTACTGTTTCAGAGAGTCTTCAATACAGAAAATATTTAGATAAAAAAGTCTTGCTCTTTCTTGAAAAAATTGAAGGATCTAATTCTTTAACTAAAGAAATCCAGTATGATTTACAGCTTGCGAATCAACATGAAATGCAACATCAAGAACTGATGATATATGATTTTCAAAATTATTTTGAAAGATTTCCTGATTCTAATGATAATTATTGTCCCTTCAACATAAATGATAATTTTGATAAACAAGCCCAAAATAAAAAACATACGAAAGAAATGGTAAAAATTCCCGGCGGAATTTTTGATATAGGATTTTATGGAGATGGATTTTCATATGATAATGAATTACCAGAACATAAGGTATATCTTTATCCTTATGAAATAGATTCAACTCCTGTATCTAACGGTGATTTTATAAAATTTATAGAAGAAGATGGGTACAAGAGGTATGAATACTGGTTAGCGGATGGATGGGATATTGTACAAGAATATAAATGGAATTCTCCACTTTATTGGTTTAAAATAGATGATGTTTGGATGAAAAAAGATTTCTTTGGAACATCAGCTATTAATCCAGATGAACCCGTAATTAACGTTAGCTATTATGAAGCTGATGCCTATGCAAGATGGGCAAAGAAAAGATTACCTACAGAAGCAGAATGGGAAAAAGCGGCTAGTTGGAATGAAGATTTAGAAAGAAAAACAAGGTATCCGTGGGGCAATGAAAGTCTCCCCACCCAGGAACATGCGAACTTGTTAGAATCTTTTCTGTGGAAACCTGCTTTGTGTGGTTCCTATGAAAAAGGAAAGAGTTTTTATGGCTGTTATCAAATGATCGGTGACGTTTGGGAGTGGACGAGTTCTGAATATTCATTATATCCTGGTTTTAAATCGAGATTCTCTGAATATACCGATAAATGGGCAATAAATCAAAAAGTATTACGTGGTGGATCGTTTGCTACACCTAGAAGGCAGATTAGAAATAGTTATAGAAACTACTTCAAGCCTAATGAACGAATACAATTTGCAGGATTTCGATGTGCAAAGTAAAATTATTTTAAAATGGTGTTAATAATGCTAGATTGAACCATTCATTTTTATCTACAAAATTTCTTTCTACTCTTAAATTACTTTTTTTAGCTAATTGTTCTATTGAGTCTAATGAGTACTTGTAAGAATTTTCTGTAAGAATGGTTTCCCCTTTTTCGAAATCAAAAACTTGGTTTAGTTTATTAACTTTAACTTTTTGTTTCACTTTTGAAATTAAATGCATTTCAATTCTATTTTTGACTTGATTGTAATATGCTAAATGTTCAAACTTCTCTAAATCAAATTCTCCATCCAATTCTTTATTTATCCTGTCTAAAATATTTAAATTAAATTTGGCAGTAATTCCCTCTACATCATTATATGCAGCTTCGAGAATATTTTTTTTCTTTTGTAAATCGAACCCTATTAATAGTGAGTCTTCTTTCTTGATATTTTCTCTTAGATTGCTTAAAAATGTTGTTGCACCTTTTGGTTCAAAATTTCCTAAACTTGAGCCTAAGAATAATATTAATTTATTATTAGGAATATTATTTTGAGAGCTAATAAATTTTGTTACTGTTGCGATTCCTTCAAAATAATCAGATGCTATAGGATGATTGATAATTTTTGGTAAATCGTTTTGCAATTTTAAAGAGCTTGTATATAACATTTCTTGAGAAATGTCAATGGGAAAGTAATGTAGATTTCCCTCTTGTTTTTTTAAAAAGTAATTTAATAAAACTTTTGTCTTCTTTGAACTTCCACTTCCTAATTCTATGATAGAAATATCTCTGTTATCATAATATTTTAACAAAGAATTAATATTTTCTATAATAATTCTGTATTCAGTTATAGTTAGATAATATTCAGGTTGTACACAAATTTGCTCGAAAAGCTCTGAACCTCGTTTGTCATAAAAAAATTTTGGATTTAATTTTTTCTTTTTTCTTCCTAATCCATTTTTTACCTCTTCAGCAAAGTCCTCTACTAATATAGATTTTTTATTATTTTTATGGAGTGATAGCGCCAATATTAATGCAAGTATCTTTATCTTTATAAAATTATTGGATAATGATTAAAGGAAATAGAGAAATTTATATATACACAAGTAAGTTTGTAAATTAAAAGATTATTCTATATATTTATTTTATAGACTTTGTGTGATCGATATTCGATATAGTTCAAGCTGTGAAGTTGGTATTATTGTTGTTATTTAGTTATTAAGAGAAATTAATTATATTGACTTGAAATGTGATTTTACTTAAAAGAATAAACTGGTAAAAAATTATTTCCCAAAGTAAGGAAATTAAGTCATAGTATAAATTTATTAGTTATTATATATATATATTTATTAATTAAAGCCAATGTGGAGAATGAATATACTTTAAAAAAATCAAGTGAGGTATTTTCTTATGATATCTATTCATAATAAGAGAGAATAAATGTTGACAATTACATCTTGAAGTAAGAGGTTATAATTATAATATTGTTTTTGTTCTAGTCTTTGGCTGGGTTTCATTAATATTAAAAATAATAATTTTATATATATATATAATTAGA
>DASUCH010000093.1:0-4954 GCA_035762785.1 Nitrososphaeraceae archaeon
GACATAAAGAATCCCAAACCAGGTGTCATTAACATGACAAGTCCTGTTGCGACTATCATCCATGCGGTATCACCAGTATCTAACGCCATTCCTGTTGCTAAGTCACCACATAGTATTATAAAAAAGTTTGTCCTAAACTAATAAAAAATTAATTTAAAAGAAATATCTAAAAATAATTATAAATCTTTTAATTAATTATATGATATTTTGTAATTCTTTCTCGAGTACATTTACTATATTTTGTATATCCATTTCGGACACCCCTGGATGAACTGGAAACGATAAAACATGTTGACTTGACCAATTAGTATTTTGTAAATCGTCATTTAAAGAAGAAAATTTCTGATAAAAAGGCGTTTTATGAATAGGAGGATCATAATAAACAGCTACTCCTATTTCATTTTCTATCATTTTTTTTTTGATATGATCTCGTAAAGTTAAGTCACCAGAACTGTTAAATGCTAATGTATATAGATACCAATTAAATTTCTTTATTTGATCCTCTTGGGGAATTTTAATATTATACTTTTTAATAATTGTTTCTAGCAAATTAGATAATAATAAGGAATTTTGCCTTCTAAGATCTAAAATAGTTTTTAATTTTTTCATTTGTATTTTAGCTATTGCAGCACTTAATTCAGGAAGTCTATAGTTAAGCCCTAACATTCGTGTATCATATCCTTCAACCATACCATGATTTCTGATCATCTTTAATGTGTCTGCTATTTCATCTTCATTTGTTACAATAGCTCCACCTTCACCAGCTGTTAACACCTTGCTGGCATACATACTAAAACATCCCATCTTTCCAAAAGTTCCTGTTTGTTTATTCTTATAAGTGGATCCTAGTGACTGACAAGCATCTTCAATAATGTAAAGTGAATGCTGGTTTGCAATTTCATTTAGTTCAGTGAGATCTGCAGGATGACCATAAAGATGAACAGGTATTATAGCTTTACTTTTTTTAGATATTTTTTTCTTTAAATCGTGAAGGTCGATAGTATAATCTTTAGTATTAATATCTACGAAAACAGGTTTGGCTCCAGATGCAATCACTGCATTGGCAGTTGCTACAAATGTAAAAGAGGGAAGTAATACTTCATCATCACTCTTAATATCAAGTGCAAGTAACGCTGCATGTAAAGCTGCAGTACCAGAATTAACGGCTACTACATGTTTAACATTTAAAAACGTTCGTAGAGATGATTCAAATTCTTGAACTCTTTTACCGCCATCTCTTGCAGCACTAGTGAGAGCATTTTCATCAATTACTTTAATAATTTCTTCTTTCTCCTCATTATCTATCCAAGGTCTATTAATGGGAATCATTTTTAACTATTTTATGTAATTATGAATATTAAATAAGTGTTTTTGATAAAAATCAATTGGTAAATTCTTTACCATTGTTCTGTATCGTTATACACATTAAAAGTTTGGCATTAACAAAGAATTTAGAACCTATTAAACTATTTTAATTAGTTTAACTAATTTTATAATATTTATGATATATCAATTAAAACTAAATTTTAGGAAGAAAAATGTCTCTACAGACAACAATTGTTATATTTATACTTAATTCACTTAAAATGCTTTTGAATTCAGTAATTTGCTATTTTAGATATTACTATTAATATTATTAAAATATAATAGGAGGTTATTTGACTTATCTTTGTGCAGATGTGGCAGAGTGGTCTTCTATACAGAACACAATAATGCGTCGGCCTTGAGTAATCTTCAAGGTTAAAGCAAGCCGATTCGCCTTCGGGCGATCAGGAGTTCAAATCTCCTCATCTGCGCGTATATCATTAAAAAGATTTTGAATCAATTTAAGACTAGGTATAAAATTTATTAGACTTTGATAAACAACTCGCATTAATGGACAAAAGATTAGTAGTAATAATGGGTATATTGGCCGTTACAAGTGCAATAGTTACAATTTTTATATCTCCATTAGATACTACTATTCCTATTCCAGAGCCCTCATCCTTGAGTAATACAACAAATAAGAATAAAGGTATTGAGATAATTGCAGAAAATCTCTCAACGCCTTGGGCTATAGATATTGCAAAAGATAATAGAATTTTTTTTACTGAACGCGAAGGAAAAATCAGGGTAATTGATGAAAAAGGAACACTTCTTGATGAACCAGTAGCTTATATCAGAGTTGCACAAAATGGAGGTTCAGGATTATTAGGAATTGCTCTTCATCCTAACTTTACAGAAAATCATTTAATGTACATTTATCATAGTTATATGAAAGAGAATAAACTTTATAATAAAGTTTTACTTTTAAAAGAAAAAGATAACAAAATTATTGAATCAAATATAATAATTGATTCTATTCCTGGGTCACCATATAATAATGGAGGAAGAATAAAGTTTGGACCTGATTATAAGCTATATATTACCACTGGTGATGCATCTGATCCCCTGTTAGCACAAAATCTTTCTTCACTTGCAGGTAAAATATTACGCGTAAATCCTGATGGATCCATTCCTTCGGATAATCCATTTAAAGACTCATCAATATATTCATATGGACATAGAAATGTTCAGGGAATTGCATGGCAGCCCAAAACAAAACAAATGTATTCATCTGAACATGGTTCATCAGGATTTGATGAAATTAATTTAATTATTTCAGCAAAGAACTATGGATGGCCAGAGGAAGAATGTAAAGGAACAAATATTTCTCAGAAAGCTATTATTTGTTTTAATCCTGCAGTGGCACCTTCTGGTATAACGTTTGCTTCATCAAATAAACTAGGTTATCAAAATGATCTAATCGTAACAACTCTCAAAGGTTCTCATTTAAGACAAATCGACGTAGAATCAGGAGAACAAAATAATATATTAGTAGGTTATGGTCGACTTAGAGATATTATTGAATCTAGTGACGGTACGGTATATGTACTAACTAGCAATACCGATGGAAGAGGAATTATCCAAGATAACGATGATAAAATTTTAAAAATACTTAAACCATAAACTCTTGTGGACAAAATTAATAGGAAGAAGGATAACAACAAAAATATCAAAAAAAATAAAAATATTAAAAAATTCTATGAATTAGATCATCAAGAACGTTTGCAATATTTGAAAAAAGAAGCTCGCTTAACTGAGCAAGATTCAAAAATCTTCCAGGACTTTCCAAAAAATTTTGCTTTTAAGAAAATTAACAACATGATTGAAAATGCAATCGGATTTGTACCCATTCCGTTAGGAATTGCTACTAATTTTGTTATAAATGGAAGAAAATATTTAATTCCAATGGCTATAGAAGAACCATCCGTTATCGCTGCTGCAAGTAAAGCTGCCAAAATTGCAAGTATAAAAGGAGGATTTTTAGCCGAGGCAGATAATTCCATCATGATTGGACAGATTCAATTAGTTTCAAGGAATAAAAGAAATAATAAAGATAAATTTTCTTACAAAAAAGAAAGAGATAAAATAAAAAAAATAATATTAAAAAATAAAGAAAAGTTATTGGAAATATCAAACTCAAAAAGTAGATCCGTACATGCTATTGATTTACAAGTAAGGGAAATGTATGATGAAAGCAACAACAAAATGGGCCACATGATAATAATCGAGTTAATTATAGATACCAGAGATGCAATGGGAGCAAACGTAATTAATACAATGTGTGAATTAGTTGGTTCAGAATTAGAAAAAATAACTAAATGTACAGTTATTTTGAAAATTCTTTCGAATTATTCAACAAAAAGAATGGCTAGATGTAAAGCTATTTTTTCAAAAGGATTGATTGGTGGCTCGAATGGTGTGAATAGAATTTTATACGCATACGCATTGGCATATTCTGACATATATAGAGCTGTTACACATAACAAAGGTTTGATGAATGGAATTGATGGAGTAGCTATGGCTACAGGACAAGATGTTAGAGCTATCGAAGCAGCTGCACATGCATATGCTTCTAATGATGGGAAATATAGATCTTTGACTAAATGGTATAGATCAGAAGAAGGAGATTTAGTTGGAGAAATCGAGCTTCCATTGGCTATAGGAATAGTAGGAGGGATAAGCTCAGTACATCCATATGTTAAAATAGCTTTGAAAATATTAAATATAAAGAAAGCCAAAGAGCTTGCTTCAATAATGGTAGCGGTAGGACTAGCTCAAAATTTTGCTGCAATTCGTGCTTTAGCGGATGAAGGAATTCAGAAAGGACATATGAGATTACATGCACGAAATATAGCCATAACTGCGGGAGCAACCGATGAACAAGTCAATACCGTTGCAAGCAGACTTATCAAAGGAAATAATGTTACTGTAAATAAGGCAGAAGAAATCATAGAATTAATTAATAAAAATGAAAATTTATACTAAGTAGATATATATCCGATGAGAAGAAAAATTTTATGTTATAGTTATGGCTCACATAGTAAAATTCGTTGTACCTAAGGGAACCATTGAAGAAGCAACTTTAAAGATTCTTGAAGAAGCATGGCAAAAAATAAGTGGTAGAGCACGAACTTATAGAATTAAGTTAAGTGATCCCGAAATAGAAGTTAAACTTCTGAGGCCACAGGAAATTCCTACGTATGTACAAGAAGGACTATACGATGTTGGAATTACAGGGAGAGATTGGATTAAAGAAGCAAATGCAGATGTAAAAATATTGCTTGATTTAGAATATGGTAGAGTAAAACAAGTAATAGCTATACCAGAAAGTTTTCAATTTGATAATTTGGATGAAATGATTATAGATCATGTAAGAAGAGAAAAACCACTAAGAATATCTGCAGAATATCTTACGACTACAGCTAATTATATAAAATCTAAAATTGCCTACAAGAAATATTTTGGAAATAGCAATCCTATGATTATTACCCCTTGGCTTAGAGTTGGCGAAAATAAGAATGTTCAAATATTTCTCTCTTTTGGGGCTACAGAAGCTAAGCCACCAGAAGATGTAGATGCCATATGTGAT
>DASUCH010000094.1:0-7767 GCA_035762785.1 Nitrososphaeraceae archaeon
TGTAAATGGATCCTAATAAACAAGTCATTTAAAACACGCACACCAATTGACTAGAATGAATTTTTTTGTGATGAATGTCTCGTTAGTATTAAAATTGTAGATGTGATTTGGTAAATTAAAATATTTAAATAAATTATTATACTTTTGTTTGTGATAGCACGTAAATTTTAATCCATATTTTGTGGAAATAGAAATTGTATAAATATACAAATTATATACATAGATAATAGAACAAGACCAAATCTTAGTCCTATTTTTTTTCTAAACATCGGAAGAACAGCTATTATTGTGACAATTGTCACCAGAATAATTTGATAATATAAAATCTCAGTCATTTCAATTACTTCATCAAATCCAAATGAATACATTGCCGCAAAGACTGCTACTGCCAATAATAATGTATTATTTAGTATTTTAGAACCTAATACATTTGCAATAGCTATGGACGCTCCTGCAGCCCCTTTTCTCGCCAATATCATCATCGAAATCTTTTCAGGCATCTCTCCTGCAATTGGGCTAATGATTACGGCAAGTACTACAGCGGACATTCCAATTTCTACAGAAAACCCCTCTAAAGAATGAATAAATGGCTCTGCACCAAAAAGGATCCCTATAGCGCCAAGTAAAAAAGTTCCGATTGCTTTGATAAATTTCTTTTTATCATCATTAGTATCTTTTGAAATATCTTGCTCAACTATTAATTCCTTATTGTTGTTATTGTTATTGGTGTTCTTACTGATATTTTCATTAGAGACTTTATCTCTATTTTCTATCCTCATTTCATATAGTGATAATATTATATACCCTGCGAATAGACCTATAAATACGAATCCATCAATATAATTAAATCCATCTAGAAATAGCACAAAGCTTATTAGTGCAGCTAATATCAAAAAAATCATATCATTTTTGAAAGTACTAACATCAATTTGTTTAAGCGGTGCCATTGATAATCTTGTTGTAGCTATAATTAACATAATCGCTAAACCTAATGTCATCATCAACAAGTTACTTCCTAGTCCAGAACCAATCGCGATACCATAGGACCCTTGCGCCGCAGCATAAATCACTATAGCGATTTCTGGCAACGTAGTTGCTATACTTAATAGGACTCTCCCCACGAATTTAGCACCAAATCTTTCAGAGAGATGTTCAGCCCCATAGGATAATATCCAACTGGCAAGAGTCAGTTCTCCCAACCAAAAAAGCATATTAAAGAGATTATTTTCGGCCATTTTTGGAGTAAAAATTCGTATAGATTATTATTATTTTTTTATTATAGTCATCATGTTGGAATATCTTTAGCCTAAAAGATTTTATAAAAAATGAAATTTTTCCCATTAATCCATCGACTCTAGATAAATGGGAATTTATTGATCACATTATATGGTTGAAGGTCTAAGACTTTTTCATCAATAATATTAATGAATTGAGTAGGTTGAGGTGAGGTTAAAATTACCAAGAGGACTGGAACCGAGATACAGGTAATCATAGTCAGTAAGATTAGCCAAAGAGCAGTCATTTTTTCCGCCATATACAAAAAAAGGTTTTACATGTGGATATATAAATTTTTTAAGTTTAATTGCTTTACATACGAAAAAAATCAATCGATATTGTACTTTTAGACTAACAAAACTTATTACCTTATTCTAAACGATTTTAAATGGCTGATTAATTTATCTTCTTACATTTACTATGATAAGTGATGTTGAACTAAAAGATCTTATAGAACACGCTAGAAAAGATTCTAAAAAGCGGAACTTTGATCAATCAGTAGATCTTACTATTATATTAAAAGATATCGATGTAAAAAAAGGATTTAGTTTCAATGAAGTAGTACATTTACCCAATCAACCAACTCGCCAAGCCACGGTGTGTGTAGTAGCATCAGGAGAAATGGGTTCAAGAGCCAGGAGAGCAGAAGCAGATAGAATTATAGAAACTGATGAACTTGATAGACTTGGTACTAATAAAAAAGAAGCTAAAAAGTTAGCCAAGACTTATGATTTCTTTTTATCGGATACTTCTTTAATGGCAACTGTAGGTCGTTCTCTAGGCCAATTTCTCGGTCCTAAGGGTAAAATGCCTACACCTATACCTTATGGTGCACCAATAGAAAGTATATTGAATAGGTTAAGAGGCTCGGTAAGAATTAGAAGTCGAAATCAACTAAATATCTCGACTAAAATAGGAGATGAAAAAATGGATGATCCAAAACTTATTCAAAATGCAAATACTATATTATCTCTTTTAGAAAAAAAATTGCCTCAAGGGGATAAGAACATTCGTAATACTTCAGTCAAATTTACAATGGGTAATAGTATAAGTTTATCATCATTATCTAACAAAACAAAGGGTAACTAAATGATGAGTTCAGATCACATAATTAAGAAATATCCTCAAAAGAAACAAATTATGTATCAAGAATTACAAGAGCTTCCAAAAAAATATAACGTTATAGCATTATCAAAAATGAATAAAGTCAGGGCTACACAATTAATGACACTAAGGAAAAAGTTTCACGGTGAAATCCTTATTAAAATAATTAAGAATAAAGTTGCACAGAGAGCTTTTGAAAAAGTAAGTAAAATTTCAGGAATTGAAGATCTAAGCAAAGAGTTAGAAGGTCAATGTGCATTGATGTTTACTAATTTAAGTCCTTTCAAGCTTAACCTGATTTTTAGTGAAAATAAAGTTTTTTTACCAGCTAAAGGGGGAGATATTGCTCCAAAGGATATTATCATACCAGCAGGTAATACTGGGATTCCTCCAGGTCCTGTCCTCTCAGAATTTAAAGAAGCGAAAGTTCAAACTAAAATCGATCAGGGCAGTATCGCTGTAACTAAAGATACAGTAGTAGCCAAATCAGGAGAAATTATATCTCAAAAACTTGCATCTCTAATTTCTAAATTAGATATAAAACCGATTGAAGCAGGAGTGCTAGTTAACTATGCAATTTCAGAAGGTCTACAATTTAGAGAAAAAGACTTACAGCTTGACGTTAAAGAATATGTAAAGGAATTACAAATATCATATTCATCCGCTTTAAATCTGGCCATAGAACTAAATTATTTTGCACCGGAGACGATATCTTCTATTATATCATTAGCATATCAAAAATCACTTAATTTAGCTTCAAAAGCTGGATATGTTTCCAAGGATACCGCAGAAATAATATTAAATATTGGACAAGCAAATGCATCTGGTTTAAGCGAAGCCTTAAAAATGAAAGGCTATGTCCCTCAATAAATTTTCTAATTTTTTATCGATTTTTAGAAGAGAAAATTTTCATTTGGATATATCGAACACAATAAATAAAGGCAAGAAAGTCATTTTACTATTATATTATGTCAATACAATTAAAAGTTCATCCATCGTTTTTTAAGGAATTTGCCACGAAGACATGGGTTTCACCATATGAAATAGTTAAAGAACTGATAGAAAATGCATTTGATGAAGATGCTACCCAGGTATTAATTACCATTCTCAATAATGGGTCTATAGTAATAGAAGATGATGCAGGCATGGACGAAGAAGGAATCGAAAAATTCTTGCTTTTGGGATCACCTCATAAAAAAATAGAGTCCATTTCTCCAAAGTTAAAAAGAAGTCGGACAGGACGATATGGGACAGGAAGACTATCTTTTCTTACATCATTTGAAAGCATGAAAATTAAAACGAAAAAAAATCATTACAGCAAAAGTCTTGTTATCGATGAAAACTCCTTAAATCAATTATTTTCTGGCAATTCTTTACTAAATGAGATTAAAGAAAAACCACTGAGTAGAAACGGAACAGAATTAACATTAAGTAATGCAAAAATGAGCATTGACCCTCTGAAATTATATAAGGAAATACGAAAATTAGCAATACTTAGACAACCCCTGTTTCAAATATTTATTAAACAATCGAATAGCTTCAATGAATGGGATCTGCATAATTTCGATAAAGTAAACGCCCAAGAGATACAAGGCTACCGAATCCCAGTAAATCTTGATAATGGCCAAATTAGTGGTGAAATTGTAGTTGCAAGACGTCCATTAACAGAAGAGGAGAAAGGTATAGGTATAATGATCGGTAATCATATAGTTGTCAGAACTAATTTTGGATTTGATGCTAAGCTTAGTCGAATAACGGGATTATTAAGATGTGATGCTTTAACTTCCAGATTTGCAGATAAATCTGCGTTAATAGAGGACAATGCTTATTATAATTTCAACAAGTATGTAAAACAATTTATTGTTGATGAGGTCATACCCAAATTGACTGAATATGAAGATGTATTAATAACCAAGGAAGAGTCACGAATATATCGTGAAATAGATAAAGTACTTGGTCAAGCAGTCATTGAGAATTTGGAGTCTGTAGAAGTAGAAGAAGAGGAATATGAAACAGTGGAAGATAACGTAACCATCCCGAACGATGATAGATTATCAGTAAACTCATCTATTTCAAAATCCAAGAATCAAGATAATAAATTTCCACAACTCGAGGGTTATGAAAATTCATCTGTTCAAATCTCAAAAAATAAAGAACAGACTCATACTAATATACTAGACCATCAGACTATCCATAGTGAGAGTGAACCTCATTATTACAACCCTAATGAAAGGACACAAACTTTTCCTAATTTCCAAACATCTAGTACTTTAGATAAAATGCAGATAAAAAAAATAAAAACTCTTAAACGAACTTTCGCATTAAAAAACATTGGATACAAAGTAATACCTTATGAGGACGAAAGTGATTCAAGATATGGATTTACCAATGAAAATGTAGTTTTTGTAAATAAAGCTAATTCAGCATACAAAGCAGAATCAGAAAGAGGGGATGAATTTCTATTGAGACACATTATTAGATTAGTCGCAGAAGCTATAGCGGAGGAGAAACATCCAGAAGGTAAAGATGCTTTAGAATTACAAAACCGTCTAGTTGGGGAAGCAATTAAGATCCATAATCTTCATAGTAGAAAAAAATAAGAATACTCATTAATTTTAATAGAAAAGACTAAATCTGGCTCTTCTTTCATATACCACAAATGGCGTATCAATATTTTCCTGGCGCAACAGCCGTAGGAATCTCATTTAATAATGGTGTTTTACTGGCATCGGAACAACGGGTTTCTTTTGGGAACTTCCTTGTTAATAAAAATACTAAAAAAACTTTTGTTTTGACTGAGAATGTAGGAGCAGCTTGTGCTGGTATGGTTGCCGATATGAATGTACTTGCTCGACAGGTTGCTGCATTATCAAAAATCCGTAAAATGGAAATAAGACGTAGAGTTCCCACAAATTCAGTAGCTAAACTAATGTCTGTAATTATGTTTGAAAGACGATACTTTCCTTTGTTGACTCAAGTTGTAGTAGGAGGGTATGATGATAAACCTCGTATATATACTCTAGATCCACTTGGATCGCTACTACCTGATGAATATGCCGCGGTAGGAAGTGGTGCCGAAATGGCTTTAGGTATATTGGATGCCCAATATAATTCGCAAATGAATGAAGATGATGCTAAATCCCTAGCTATTAAATCTATTAGAGCTGCTATTCAAAGAGATGCAGCAAGTGGGGATGGGATTGATATTCTTACAATAAGTAATAGAGGAAAGAATGAAGAATCTCTAAAGGTATAATTACTTAGATCCGATGGCTAATCATTGCTATCTTCAGCATTATTTTAATATAGAAATTTCAGAGAGAATGATGTATTAAATTTGGATGCAAGAAATATAGGTTTACGAAATATTGAAGTAGCAGATACAAAAATTTCATCTATTGATGGAGAAAACGGGAAATTAATTTATAGAGGATATGACATTCTTGATTTAGTAAATCATTCTACTTTTGAAGAAACATCATATCTTCTATTGTTCGGAGAACTCCCTGACAAAACCCAATTAGATGAATTTTCCTATAAACTAAAACAATCAAGAAAATTACCACAGTTATTAATTACCAATTTAGAAAATAGACCAAAAACAGCTCATCCGATGGATGTTCTACAATCCGCTGTTCCCTCTCTAGCAGATTTTGATGAAAATATCTATTCGGATACAAAAGAAGACAATATAAAAAGGGCAATATCTTTAATATCGAAAATTCCTTCAATAGTGAGTGCATGGAATAGAATAAGAAACGGGCTAGACATTATTGAACCAGACGAGGAACTTAAACATTCTGCAAATTTTCTATACATGGTGTTCGGGCGAAAACCTACATTTGAAGAAGAAAAAGTTTTTGATATTTGTTTGATTTTACATGCAGAACATAGCTTTAATGCGTCCACCTTTGCAGCTAGAGAAATTGCTTCTACTCGTGCTCATATGTATTCATGTATTTGTGGTGCTATAGGAGCCTTATCAGGTGAATTACATGGAGGAGCTAACGTAGAGGTAATGAAAATGTTGTTAGATATTAATAGTTCAAAAAATATCGTCGAAAAATGGATACAAGATAAATTAAATGAGGGGAAAAGAATTATGGGAATGGGACATGCAGTATACCGTACAACCGATCCTAGAGCAGACATTTTAGAACGACTAGCAAAATCTGTATGTAAAAATGAGAATTACAAATGGTATGAAATAACTCGACAAGTAGAACAATATACAAAACAATATATCGCAGATCTCAGAAAACAACCCATATACCCTAACGTAGATCTTTATAGTGCATCTCTTTATTATTGTATGGGTTTTCCAGTTGATCTTAATACTCCTATCTTTGCAATCTCAAGAATTTCTGGATGGGCAGCGCATATCATCGAAGAAAAATTTGCAGAAGCAGCACCTAAACCTGCTTTATATCGTCCTAAAGCAGTATATGTTGGAAAATATTGTGGGCCAATGGGTTGCGAATATACACCTTTGAAAAAAAGAAAACTATAATTATTTTATTTTTGAATGTTCCTCCTTTTCTAAGTAAAAATGAAATTAAAGATAAATTATCATTCAATGTATTAAGATATAGTTTGAAAATCAATATGTTGTCTAAAAGAGAAACTTCTATGACCTTGGAAAAACTACATACAAATTGGCCAGACAAAACTATTCCAAAATTTAAAAATATAAAAGCTTACGAAATTGAAAAGGATAGAAAATTATTAATACATGAAGATAATTTTACTGCTGTTCAAATTAACGAAATAATACTTCCGTATTTGGGAAACAATAATTTAGTTGAATTATTTCCTTATGTTATTATAGATATGGGAGCGGTAAAATATATCTGTAATGGTGCAAATATTGCACGACCTGGCATTCTAAAATTTGAATCATTTTCAAAAGATAAAATTGTGATTGTAAAAGATAAGGAGTATCAAAAACCACTAGCAGTAGGTACCTCACTTTATGACAGTGAAAAAGCCATTAAGTTATCTAAGGGTCATATAATTAATAATATGCATTATGTTGGTGATAAATTCTGGAATTTGTATAAAGGTTTACAAATATAATATTTTTTATAATACGCCTTCCTTAGTTATTCGAAATACAGTACTATCATTCATGAAGGGTTGAAGAAAGGAGACCTTGTAGATATTATTGGAGATACTTAAAATCTCGAATTTTAATTTAATATGTATCGAAAGAGATACGGATTTTCCCATAAACTCTTGCAATTTTATATTTTTTTTATGTAATTTAGTGTTATTTATGGTTTTGTAAACACTATTTTCATATATTATATTTCTAACCATATTAGTGGTCACTATAGCACAATTATTATTTAGTGCATTATGTGCTAATTCGTGTATAAATTTCATCAA
>DASUCH010000095.1:0-34412 GCA_035762785.1 Nitrososphaeraceae archaeon
GATAACGGATTTGGTATAGTGGGTATAGTTCCTGAAGATAATATTCGTATCTGGTCAATGAAGGTATGTAGTGATGATGGAATTTGTTCTATATCCGATCAAATAAAAGCGATAGAATACATTACTAATAATGCAGATATAATAGATATAGTTAATTACAGTATTGAAAATCCATATTCGAAATTATTAGAAAATGCAATCTCTGAATCAGTCAAAGCTGGTATTACTTATGTAGTAGCAGCAGGAAACTTTGCTAAAAATGCGACATTAACCACTTCTCCTGCATCCAATCCCGATGTAATAACAGTATCTGCAATAGGGGATAGTGATGGAAAATGTGGAGGTTTAGGTCCACTATTGGATGCTGGAAGAATGATGGATGATACATTTGCGAATTTCAGTAATTTCGGACCTTCTATTGATGTTGCTGCACCAGGTGTCGATATTTTATCTACGTTTAACGGAAGTACATATGGAATACTAACAGGAACTAGTATGGCTGTACCCCATGTTACAGGTCTGGCTGCTTACTTAAAGACAATTAACCCTAATGCAAATCCTGACGCTATAAGAGAAATGATCGAAAAATCAGGATCGTCACCACAAGCAGAGTGTGAAGAAAATAAAGGAATTGGGTATTTTAAAGGAGATTTTGATAAAATTCCAGAACCCTTAATAATATTACCAAAGCAAACGATAACAGAGGATTCACGAAGTCTAGCTAATGCAACTCTAAAGCCCAACGAGATAAATGGCACTACCTTAAATACGAGCTCTTTGCTTAATTCTAGTACTGGAACAATTTCCGATTCTTTGATAGAATCAAGTTCCTTATCACTACCTACTAATAAAGATGAACTTAATGTTAATGACACCGGCTTATCGCCCTCAAAAAGTAATGTTACCAACTATATTATTCGAAATGAAATAAAGTAATAATAGTATATACATTTAAGCCTGATTAAGAAGGCTTGATTATATTCCAAACTTACTTGTAATAATAACAAAATTGCAAATAGTGAATTTTTTATTTGAAATTTATAATTATAATGATTTCGTTGATAAACAATACTATCTATTGTTATTGTGTAATCATTATACTAATTAAAAAAATTTGCTGCCCTAAGGAGTTAAAAATTTTTTCCTTCTAACCACCTTCTATAATTATATCTAATATTCCTACATTTTGAGATTTTATTCTTACTTCGGGCCTACATTTTGAGATTTTATTCTTACTTCGGGAATTTATAGGGAAATTTTTGTCTAAAACTAATATGTAATTAGCTTGTAATTTAATATTCACTGAAGTAATTACCCTAAAACTATAATATAGTGCACTGCTTCATTCCTTTTATAAAGGATCAATTTTCTGTATTTGTTTTAATAACAAAAGGTTAAAATCTTACTATATAAAAGTTGTTGATAATGAACTCGTCGCCTACTCCTTTAGAGCGAACTATCGATCAGGTTATTACAAATAAAGAGTCTGAATTATTGACTCAATTAAACAAGTCTTATATAGAATCTGTTAATAATATAGACTTGTCAAAATCTCGAATAATTGGGGAATATGAAAATATTATATTGAATGCGGAGAAAAAAGCAGATATTTTAAAAAGACAAGTTATTGGTTCAACAAAATTATCTGTCCGCAATAAAGAATTGATTTTACTTGAACAGGCAGTTAATGAGGTTTATGAAAAAGCGAAGGAAAAATTAGCCTCGTATTCCGAGGACCCAAATTACAGGAATATGTTAATTAAAATTCTAGATGAAAGTATTACCGATCTCGGACCTTCTGATATCATCATAGAGTGTTTAAAAAAAGATGCTGATTTCTTTAAAAAACAAATAGAATCACTAAGTATGAAATACAATAAAAAAATCAAGATACAAAGCAATCTCAAAGACTCATTGGGTGGATTTAAAATAAAATCATCCGATGGGACCATTACTTTGGATAATACTTTAGATACAAGAATTGAGAGACTTAAACCTTTAATAAGGAAAAATATAGCCCAAATTTTAAGAGGAAGGGAGAAGTAAATTGGTTGCAAAAGGAAAGATAGTTTGGGTCAGTGGACCGGCAGTTAGAGCGGATGGAATGTCTTCGGTTAAAATGTATGAAACTGTTGAAGTAGGCGAGTCTAAACTAATAGGAGAAGTAATTAGATTAACAGGTGATATAGCATTTATTCAGGTTTACGAATCCACGTCGGGTCTTAGGCCAGGCGAGCCGGTCGTAGGCACCGGACAACCCTTATCGGTTTTGTTGGGTCCAGGTATAATTGGAAAAATTTATGATGGTATTCAAAGACCTTTAGAAGAAATAGCGAAAAAATCTGGAGCATTCATTAGTAAAGGGATTGCCACCACACCTATAGATCTAAAGAAGAAATACCATTTTAAACCGGCATTGAAATTAGGTGAAAATGTTAAAGCAGGTACTATAATTGGAACTGTTGAAGAGACTCCCCTTTTAACTCATAGTATTCTCATCCCTCCTGATTCTAATGGTGGAAAGGTAATTGATATTATTAGCGAAGGGGATTATGACTTGGAACAAATTATTTCTACAATCGAAAACAATGGAATTAAATTGCCACTTAAGATGTATCATAAATGGCCAGTCAGAAAACCAAGACCATATATAGAACGTTTTGATCCCACAGTTCCATTAATAACTGGACAAAGAGTAATAGATACTTATTTTCCCATTGCCAAAGGCGGTACAGGTGCTATACCTGGCGGCTTTGGAACAGGGAAAACTGTTACTCTACACCAAATAGCCAAATGGGCCGATTCTAAGGTCGTAGTATATATTGGCTGTGGTGAACGAGGTAACGAAATGACGGAAGTTCTTGTAGAATTTCCTCATTTAATAGACCCACGTTCCAATAGACCACTCATGGAAAGAACCGTCCTTGTTGCTAATACAAGTAATATGCCAGTCGCCGCCAGAGAAGCATCCATCTATACAGGTGTCACAATCGCAGAATATTATAGAGATATGGGAATGGATGTGGTGCTTGTTGCTGACTCTACGAGTAGATGGGCTGAAGCATTAAGAGAAATGTCCGGACGATTGGAAGAAATGCCTGCAGAAGAAGGCTATCCATCATATCTTGCGTCTAGATTAGCAGAATTTTACGAGAGGGCAGGTCGTGTACGTGCTTTGGGATCTCCTGATAGAAATGGCTCCGTAACCATTGTTGGAGCCGTTTCTCCATCTGGAGCTGATTTCACCGAACCCGTTACTACCCATACTATCAGATTCATAAAGACATTTTGGGCGCTAGATACCAGATTAGCATATTCAAGGCACTATCCTTCCATTAATTGGATGCAATCATATTCTGGTTATTTAGAAGATGTCTCTAAATGGTGGACTGATAATATAAGTCCTGATTGGTATAATTTAAGAGCAGAATCTTATAACATATTACAAAGAGAAGATACACTGAAAGAAATTGTTAGACTGTTAGGTCCAGAGGCATTACCTGATGAAGAGAAATTAGTACTGGAAATGGCTCGAATGATAAAGATTGGTATCCTACAACAAAATTCCTTTGATAAAATTGATACTTATTGTGGCCCAGAAAAACAGTTAAAGCTTGTCAACTTGATGGTGAAATTTTACAAAGAATCCCTGAAATTGCTCAAGGAAGGGAAATCACTCTCAGATATCCGGTCAATGCCAATTATTCCTTCCTTAATTAAAGCTAAATTTGAAATTCCAGATGAACAAGTTTCTAAGCTTAAAGATTTGGAATCACAAATGGATACACAATTTAATGAAATTAGGTCACAAAAAGAGGAGGTAGAGCTTGTTGTCTAATTTTAGCAGTAGTAGTAGTGTTGAATATACTAAGGTCGCAGAAATTAAAGGTCCTATTATAGTTGTAGATGGAATTACAAAAGCATCTTTTGACGAGTTGGTAGAAATTGAAACATCTGAAGGAGAAAAAAGACTTGGAAGAGTTTTAGAAGTTGGAAACGGAAAAGCAATAGTCCAGATTTTCGAAGGAACATCAGGGCTTGCTATAACAGGAACAAAGGCAAAATTTTTAGGAAAAACAATGGTTATGCCAGTTTCTAATGAACTTTTGGGTAGAGTTTTTGATGGATTGGGAAGACCAAATGATGGTTTACCCGAACCTATTGCTGACAAATTTTTAGATGTCAATGGTGAACCAATGAATCCAGAAAGAAGGGAATATCCAACTTCCTTTATACAGACTGGTGTATCCGTTATTGATGGAATGCTTACGTTGGTAAGAGGACAAAAATTGCCAATTTTTTCTGGATCTGGACTTCCTCATAACATCTTAGCAGCTCAAATTGCCCGACAAGCTAACGTCGTAGGAGCCAATGAAGACTTTGCTGTAGTTTTCGCTGCCATTGGGGTTCAGTATTCTGAAGCTCAATATTTTAAAAGAAGCTTGGAGGAGTCGGGTGCTTTACGGCGTAGCGTATTATTTCTAAATTTAGCTGATGACCCGGCAATAGAAAGAATCATTACTCCAAGAGTTGCATTGACAGTGGCAGAATATCTTGCATTTGATCTTGGTATGCATGTTCTTGCTATTTTAACAGATATGACTAATTACTGTGAAGCCCTTAGAGAAATCAGTGCTGCTAGGGAAGAAGTTCCTGGAAGAAAAGGCTATCCTGGGTATCTATATACCGATTTAGCAAATAATTATGAAAGAGCTGGTAGGATTAAAGGTAGGAATGGCAGTGTAACTCAAGTTCCAATTTTGTCGATGCCTGCAGATGATATTACTCATCCCATTGCTGACCTTACAGGCTATATTACAGAAGGACAAATAGTATTGAGTAGAGAACTTTTTAGAAAAGGTGTTTATCCTCCGGTTAATGTGTTGATGTCTCTTTCCAGATTGATGAAAGATGGTGTTGGCGAGGGAAAAACGAGAGGTGATCATATGGAAGTTGGGAATCAATTATATGATGCATATTCTCGATCACAAGAAGTTAGAGCATTAGCAGATATTGTAGGAAGGGCTGGATTAACAGGAGTGGATTTGAAATATCTTGATGTGGGAGATAAATTTGAAACATATTATTTGAAACAAAGTATTGATGAAAATAGAAACCTTGAAGAAACCCTCTCAAGAGCATGGGACATTTTGGCTAATCTCCCTAAAGGAGAACTTACAAAGATTAAAGATAAAAACATTGAACAATATTTTAAAGAGGGCTGAAAACATCCAACCTAATGAGGAATTTTCGAATGGTGAAGTAATATGTCATTTGGAAAACAAGTTGTTGCAACCAAAATCGAATTAATAAAGATTCGACGCTCTATGCAAATCTCGAAAATGGTTCATAAAATTCTCGATGATAAACGAGAAGTCTTATTGAAAAAAATCGATGAAATGATAGATGAAGCAAATAAAGCAAGAGAAAACATCTGGGATCCATTAGACGATATTTACAAAGCAGTTTTTCATTCTTATCTTACATTGGGAACTTCAGCTATACAATCATTAGCTAGTTCAACACCTCCTTCAATCTCCGTTGATGTTCATATTAAAAGAATTGTAGACGTAAAAATTCCTTCATTAGAAATCACTTCAAAAAATGAGTCTTCTGATTTGACTTACGGGTTCGCAGATACTAATTCATCCTTGGATCAAGCCACAAAATTGATTAGGGATATTTTACCAGGTATTTGTAAAGCTGCAGAATATGAAAATGCAATTTTTAGTCTAGCCAAAGAATTGGAGAAAACTCAGAAACTTATTAATGCACTTGAATATGTAATTATCCCTCAGTATCAGAACGCTTTAACATTTATAAAATCTACCCTAGAGGAGAGAGAAAGAGAAGAATTCGTAAGACTTAAGAAAGTGAAAGCCGTAATAGAAAGGAAGACAACCCAATGACAAGAAATACTCAAAGGATTGAAAAACTTTTTGAAGATTCCAAGGATAAGTTAAAAGAGGAATACGAAATTTTTATTGTCAAAATCAAATAAGATATTAAGAACTTAAGGCAACAGACATTGTATGAAATAAAAAAAAATATGGTCAGATAGTAACATCCTTGTTTGATCTCATCAAATACTACGATTGTGATTTTTAAGATTTGGCTAAAAGATTATATTATTTTATAAACTTATTATAAAATTTGGATCTAAACTATACCGAAAAAATAAAATATATATCATATTCCTAAAAAATCACTAATTATTTTATTAAGTAATAAAGTATTAGATATACATAAATAGGGTAGATTTTAACTTGCTTACGTAATTAAATTATGGAAATGAAATCAGTTTCGACCATCGCAGTAATAGCAACTATTGCATTAATTACAGGAAGTTATTTAACAAATGAATCCTATGCCCAAGAATCACAAGCTAGTGCAAGCGCAGGGATGAAATTCATCGGAGCAGGATTAGCTTTTGGATTAGCTGCATTGGGGGCAGGTGTTGCAATTGGTGGTGTGGGTGCTGCAGGTTTAGCGGTTATTAGTGAAAGACCTGATTTGAGATCACAAGCCTTAGTATTTACAGCACTAGGAGAAGCAGTAGCTATCTATGGTATAGTTATGGCTATTATTATATTGGGACAAGCCTAATACTCTTTTTTTCTGATTTAAAAAATAAATAATAATCTTCAATTTATTTCAAAAATAATTGTCTAGATTTCTTGTAATTCATTAATATCAATTAATCTTGCGCAATATTTACATTTTAGAACAATCTTTGTTTTATCTAAAACTAATATGGTAGGCGAAATTCCTATTTCTTCATTACTAATACAATTAATATTAGTACACTTAAAAATTCGTGAAATAGAGTCTGGAACTTGAATTTTCCTTTTTTCAGCAACTTTGTAATTCTTAATTATATTTATAGTGGCATGGGGCGAAATAAGGGCTATTTTATCTGTGTCAGAATTTTTTAAGAATCTATTCTCAACTTTAATGATGTCTTTCTTATTTTTTTTACTACTTGGCACATTTAGGGCAACTGTAACAATATTTCCTTCTTTACCAGTTATATTAAGAGTTTTAAGAACGTTAAAAGCCTTTCCAGGATCAATATGATCTATTACTGTTCCTTCCTTAATTCTTCGAACAAGTAATTGATTAAGCTCTGACATCCCTTGAATATTTTTACTTTAATCTATTAAATATGGATATCGTTATCAATTAATGAAATCTGTGATACTCAGATTACAAATTAATCTTTTATAGTAATTTGGTTTTATATATTTGTGGTTTCATGTTTAAAACATGCAAATTTTTTTGATGAAACATGTGAAATATGTAAAAAAGAATATTTCTTTATTAAGGGTTTAGAAGAAAAAGATACCTTTATCATCCACAAAAACGTCGTGAAAAGCCATGGAAAAAAATCCGTGTATAAAGATTTTACAGAAGAAAAAGCAAAACAACTATATGAAAAGTTATTTCTCTATTATTTAAAAAATTTAAAGGACGAAAAAGATGCATCTAATAAAGCTAAATCAATAATTGCTAAACAATGTCATATAAGAAATATTAAACCGTGGAATTGGATTTAAATCTTGTTAAATATTCTAAGATTCATTATAACCTAAAATGAAAAAATGAAAAACAAATTCCTTTATAAATATAAAGAAGAAAACTCTATACATTTTCTATCTTTTCCACTAAACCCTTCAGTAAATGAGTAAATGGATGATAAGGGTATTTCAATACAGTCAGAAATTCTTTACTATCAAATTGGATATCGCAATAACAAGGTATATTACCAATTATTTCCATATCTACTTCTTTTTTAAAAGTATCTGTAACGTTTGACTGTTCAGACAGTATGTTTGCATAATTTGCCTCGGGAGCATAGGAAGTTTCTTGAATTAAGTTTGGTGGAAGACAATATCCAGCAGCTCTATTAAAAAGCAAAAGAGATTTTGTCCCTAATTTTGTAAAAGCTGAATAAATTTCAGTGGCCATTTTTTTTGTACCTTCAAGGTCAATGCTATCCATTTTTAGGGATAATATAATGAGATCTGCTATTGCTAGAGAATTTATGGACCAATAACGTATTCCTGGACTAGTATCTATAATTATGTAATCAATATCATTTTCGTAAGCCATTTCTTCCTTCATTAGAATAAATTTACGCAGTAATTCTAGCTTTGAAGAATCCTGTCCTAATGCTCCATCTAATTTTGTTATCTCTTCTTTAGAAGAATTTGCGAACGCCACAAAAAATTTCCCTAACTCATTTTGAGTTTCTTTTGTATTGGGAAAATTTTTGATAAGACGAGTAAGATCGTAAATAACGTTTTCAAATTCTGCTGTATTAAATAGAAAATTATTGATCCAATACTTTGGTTCTTGATTGAAATAAGTTTGCAAGGTTGGAGCATAAACGTCCATATCAATAAGAAGAACATTGTATCCCATTTTAACTAGCAAAACCGAAATATTAGAGCTAATTGTAGATTTTCCTGTTCCACCTTTATACGAATGAAAAGCAACACATTTTTTCATTATTTTAACTAAATACAAGTGTAATAAGAATATTTTTTATTCATTTAACATATAGAAAATTAAGCCATTAAAAATTAGCGAAATGTGAACGGGGATGTTTTCAAAAAAATTGATCCATTTTATAAAATTACTCTATGGTTAAATGTCACAAATTTAGATTATTAATATTGATCGACCTACTTCCATTTTAGTGGGAAAGATCTTCGACCGATCATCTCTACCTTTAAATAAATCTTATGTAATTATGATAATATTGCCAATCCCAGGTTATAAAGAATTACTTGGAAAAGATTATCATGAAAATCAAAATGGTGAAAACACTCTTTTCTTAATAATGGGACCTGGTAGATCTGGGAAAACTACTTATTGTAAAACTTTCTTCGAATCCATTTTGAAAATTGGTAATACTGGTATTTTCGTTAGTTCAACATTAACTAAAAAACAATATCAAAATTTATTTAGTAGCGTATCCTCTATCCTTGAATCTAATTCTGTTTTTATTAATCCTTTTTTGAGAGAACAAGTAAATTCTTTAGAAACAAACAATTCTGTATTTACTTGTAACCTAGCTGATATCAAAAAAGATATAGATAAAATTATTTTATCCTCAAATCTAGAACAAAAAAATAATCATAATAATGAACAAGGAGAAAATAGGATACCTTCTCTCTCACAAAAAAGAATATGCATGGTTGTGGATTCTCTTTCACATCTTTTCAATATTTTTGATGAAAAAGATGTATTACGGTTTATTAATACATTATCTTTCTCATTAAAAAATAATAATATACTTTCAATTTTTACGATAGATGATACAGTTGTTGAACCATCTATAATAGATAAAATACGTCCCCTCTTTGATGGAGTTTTACAGATAAAATTAGATGAAAAAGACGATGTAATAGTTAGAAAAATGAAATTTTTATCATTGACTGGATTTAATTCAAAATATCCTTCATGGATAAAATTTGAATTGGATAAAAACTCTTTATTGTCGTTTCCTGGTTCTTCATCTCTCATTTGTAGTGTGTGCAAAGCATCAATAAAAACTGAACCTGTCTTTTACCTAGATATGGCTTTTCATCAAAAGCATTTAGAGTTATATAAAAAATTAATAGGAATCTATGGAAATACTAGAATATCAGATCTGGGTCCATCTAGTGTTATAAATGCAAATTTTTTCTTTATTGATATTGTAGGACTTTCAAGCCCTAGATTATCTGTTCGAAAACAAATAGAAAAAATAGAATTTTTAAACAATTTTGTAATATCTAGTGAAATATTTAGAAAAAATTTAGATAAAAAGGTCCTTCCTACTGGTGATGGAATGGCTATAGGATTTACATCAAATCCTGAAGCACCCCTAGACTTGAGTGTACAATTACATACTAAATTAAAAATACATAACATGGGGAAAGATAATGAATCTTCTCTAGCTGTTAGAATTGGAATAGCATCCGGTCCAGTTTTTATAGTTAATGATGCCAATAACAATCAAAATATTTGGGGCCCTGGTATTATTTTTGCAAGAAGGGTAATGGATGTAGGTGATGATAATCATATCCTAATAGATTCAGGGTTAGCACACTCTTTGCTAACATTGGATGATAAATACCACGATATAATCCATTATGTAGGTGATTATCAGATTAAACATGGTCAAATAATTAAATTATATTCAGCTTATCAAGAAAATAAATTTGGAAATAAAAATATACCCGTAAAAATGAAATGTTTGCAGGTATGACTTGTTTTACCTTTTATTTGCTGGAAGTTTAACAATCAAATCTTCATAAAAATTACTTAATATGTATAGTTGTTATTAGCTTCATTACTTGCGAAATTAAAATATAATATATTAAATTTCTCTCATGTGTGTTTGGGAGTTCTGATGTTATTCTCTCTTAAGAAAAGGAAATAGAATCGAGATGAATAAATAAGTTTGTAATTTCTTGATATACGGAATTTAAAATATATTAGATTTTTATTTTAATTCTTCGTTGAGCTTATTTACCAAATCTTCTATTTTGATAGGTTTGTGTATAAAACATCCACTATATAATTCGGGAAATTCGTTCTTTAATGTATCAAAATATACTTCATACGCGGTAATAAAGCAGGACTTTATCTCCGTGCCATAAGTTGCCTTTTTTCGTAATTCTTGATAAAATTCAAAGCCACTCATATTAGGCATTTTAACATCAATTAAAACTAAGTCATATAATTCTGGTTTAAAATAAGATAATGCTTCCAAAGGATTCGAAAATATATCAACTATAAATCCATGATATTCCAATCCCTCTTTAATGGTTAAGAGAATATCCTTATTATCGTCTACAAACAAAATCCTATAGAATGTCTTTTTTTTATTTGTTGTTTCTTTGGGTTTTGAAGTATTTTCTTCAGATTTTATTTCCTTATTATTGTTTTTCTCTGTCTGCAAGTATATCGATCTTCTTCTCTTATCAGGTATTTAAAGAGAAGTTCTTATAACTTTATTATTATTATAAACTGTAATCCAAGAAAAGAAATTAATATTTTCGTGTCATCATCAGTGAGGCCAAAATTTTCGGTGTGACAAGTCGTTATAATAGAATAATATTCGGGTATTTTAATCCCTAGAACTGTTATCTTCTTCCTCAATCATCAATGGCTTACTATGTTCTTATTAGAAATCCTTAACTCATATTGGTTTTTCTCTTCATAGATATCACATAATAAGCTCTTTGTTTATTATATGCTATTACTTTAAAGAATACCGCTTCTTTTTTTGTCCATATTGTAATTATGAAAAAAAATAAATTAATAAGAATAATCATTTGCAATTTTTTATAGTTTAGATAAAGTGCATTTTACTAAAATAAAACTAATTGAAAAGGTTAGATAAATTTAACTAAGCTAAATGAAGAAATGTTCTGAATATTATCCTCAAAATAATAGAAAGCATTTTCTAAAAATGAAGGACTTAATTCCCATTAACTTTCAATAAATAGTTAAATTAATAATATGAGAGATATAATTTCGAAAAAAATTTGTCTTGTACTTTTACTTTAATCTATGAGTGTAAGGAAACCTAAACTTATATGGTCCAGATATTAAAATTTTTGTATAGAAGAACTTATATTTAATAGAAAAACAATTATATAATAATAGATAAAAACTTTTAATTTAATTTTTCACTTCATACAACTAATGTTCACTTTTCAAGTTACCATAAGAGATAACATAAAAAGCTCATGGATTTGATACCTCATAGGTTTCAGATATTTAAATTTAGTCCATTTATGAACAGTAAAAAGGCTTATTGGAAATGCTGTTAAGCGTATAAAATTGTTAATAAAAGATTCATAAAACCACAGTATGATTTTTTTTAGAAACTGATTTACGTTTAAGCATTTCTTCCACAACTTGTTGCATATAATCCTGAACTTTATCTTCAGTAAAATTAACTTCGATACCTGTCTTTTCTTTTAATTTCTCTTCTTCTTGCTCCACTATGGTTTTAACAGCGTTCACAGCCTTTTGTAGTTGAGAGGTAACTTGGGCTTCGCCTATACTACTAAATAAATTACTGTTATTTTGTGTTAACAATCTTATTTTATTTCGAAGAACTATAGTATTGGAAAGAGAGATAGCTGATGAATAAATTCCAAAGGATAGCAAATATACAGTTATTACTATAAAAGATAGAGCGGGTAGGCCATAAGGAGGGTAAGCAGTAGCTATTACTGTTGTTTGATTTACAGTATATATCAAAATAAATCCAAATCCAGCAATAACTAGTAATTTTTTTATTGGATTGTCTACTTCTAATTTACTTGCTACTTTTAAAAAGGAATATCCAAAAATAATTCCTCCTACAGTAGTGATAAGAGATTGAAAGATATAATAGAAAAACAGATCTTCTTCATAGATAGATATTTCCATAATTCCAAAAGCATCAAGAGATGAAAGAAAATATATAATAAAAACAATAACAAGAGCAAAAAATAATTTGATCTTTTGAGTTTTATTTGAATAGTAAGATAATAATATAAAAGTGCCTATAAGCATCATAATATAAGAAGCAGTACGTAAAAAAATGTAAGAATTATTAATAATATCAAAAATATTATTTTCAATTTCAGGATATGTTATTTCTAAACTAGCATTAATAGAGAAGGGTTTAGAACTAATTAAAAAATTATCAGTTACAAATATGGTAAAGAAAGAGAGAAACAAAAAGATCAATCCCATCCCATAAAATAATAATACATAAGAGTCTCTTTTAATTGAAAACCATACAAGAAATTTTAGTCCGAGTGAACCTAAAAAGAATGAGCCAACAAAGCAGGAGATATTATTTGCAATCAAGAGGTTTATTATAAAATATTCATTCAAAATAATCATAGAACCAGTAACAAAAATTAAATTTGCTGTTAAAAGATAACAAGATATTTTAGTTATTTTCGACAGATAGTACAAATATTTGGATTTTGATAAAAGTAATTTGTTTTCTTTTTCTGCAAATCTTTGCAGATACATTTGCCCTATTATTATAACTATAGTTATAACATTAAATACAACAAAACTAAAAGATGATTTGACTTGTTCAGGAATAAACTCTGGACTTGTACACAGAGCAACATCAATAATTAGACAAACATTTATGAGAATAAATATTGTTTTTTCTGGTCTCTTTAAATTAGAAAAAAAAGTTAAAAAGTTATTTTTTGAACCTAGCATTTGATTATATCTTTTAATCTTTTCTTGATATCATACCTGCTTCCGGTTCAGTAGCATTATCATCGCCAGTCATATTGTCAATAGCCTGTGCTGTTATATTGTTTGTATCTATACCTAGGTTGGTTTCTTGGGCTATTATAGATACTCCGTTTAGATAGAGCAATACTGCCATGACAGTGATTACGACTAGTGATGTTAAAAGTATCTTTTTCACAGCTTTGTTATTTATATCTAGTTTAAAAATTTTTTGGTTCAAAATTAAATCTTTGAATATTCAAGCATTATTAGAACATGTTATAGGAATTTATTTTATTATGTTTCAAATCAAAACACATTTACTTTTGAGTGGGATCATTAAAATTAAAGAATATAGGCGTATGAATGAATTACTTTATCAATCTTTTGTGGAATTTCTTTCACTATATCCATCTATCTCAGAGATTATTTTAAAATAATTTTATGTTGTGGCGAGTCTTAAATATACTACTTTTGTAACTAAAGATTAGATACTATTGAAAACTTTATATTTAACTTGTTATATAAATATAAAATGATTTATTATTTATTAATTTTTTTTATACTCATTTTGAATATTTTTTTTCTCGGATATTCATATCCTGAACCAAGCAGAACAGATTTAGTTATACAAAATATTAATAATACATTAGGCACGAATTTCACTATGAATCCCACTAAAGAGTTGGATTTAAATGATATCCTTAAGAAAGCATTATCCTCATTTAATTTTAATGACTATGAAAGTGCAATTATTTGGTATAATAAAGCCCTAACTTTAAATCCGTTATCTATAGTAGCCATTAATGGAAAAGGCTTATCCTTCTCAGAATTGGGGAAACATCAGGAAGCTATCGATTTATATGATAAAGCATTACAAATAGATCCTAAGAATAAACAAGTATTAAATAATAAAGGCTATTCTCTATACTTGCAAGGTAAATATAACCAAGCTATAGAACTATATGATAAAGCATTAAAAACAGACCCTAAATTTCTCGATGCAATCGCCAATAAAGGTTCTGCATTTTACCGACTTGGTCAATATGAAAATGCATTAAAATGGTTAAATGAAGCCTTACAGATAGATCCAGCTCTTCTTGTATCTATTTATTATAAAACCCGATCCTTGGAAGAACTTGGAGAAACCCATTTAGCAGCAGAATATTTTAAAAATGCTTCAAAAATTTATTATCAGACAGTTACAAGTAAACCCTGATACCCTTGAATATAAGACCAGTGGAATAAATATTATAATAATTTAATACTCAATTAGCATGTCATTTCTTAACTTATTAGTAAAAAAATCTATATTTTTTATAGTTTCATGAGACAGTCAATAGTTGACCTAATTTGTCTTACTTAATTGTTCTGCTTATAATATTTAAATTGGAACAGATTTTTTCAATATATTATACTAAATCGATAAATTTTCAATTTTATATTAGTAGTTTATTACGCCATCAAAATAGACACGATTGAATTTAGAAATTTTTTGTCGCTGAAATATATGTTGACTATTTATGTTAATATTACCTGTCAAATAAATAAATCAGCAACAACCCTATTCTTAGGGATAGATATTTTCATAAATTAATATTCTATACTAATATTATGTATAGATATTCTATTTTATTAATTTTAAATAAAAATACCCCATTATATTTTTATACCAAACTCATTACGCAAAATAACTAAGTAAAATTGGAGGTAAATTGAACTTGTAAATATATTCTCCAACACGTCATCTGGTAAATGAATTGAAATCAATTATTAAACAATTACAGGATGGAAAAACTAGGGTACTCTCATTCTTAAATCCTATAATTGATTAGCGAATTAAGAGAAAATATCGAATTACCCTAAAAAAGTAGCTACATAAAAATTTTCTATACTCTACTCCAAATTTTTTTATTTAATATGATATTTCAACATTTTTAAATTATATATACTAATTTTTTGTTATCACATATTTTGATTCACTATTATTGTCATTAGTCCAATGGGTAGGCAAATCTATTTCTTGTATTATTTTTAAATTATTTTTTTTTATGATTTCTCCCCACCCATAAACTGTATTATCCTTTACAAAGTTTCTTTGGTATGTACTTCCCAAAAATACAATACCAAATGATAAAAGGCTATTTTGCATAGTTGGTTGAAGTAAGTTATCAATGAACATTTCTCCCATTTCCGGAAGACCTGACACAAAAAAAATTGGCTTAGCTAATTGAAGTTTAGAAAAATCGAAACTAGAAGCATCATCATTTACTATCTCAAAATTGATATTAGTTTTTTTGCATAGATCCTTTTGTAATTCAGTTAGATTAGTATCTAACTCAATTCCTATGGATCTTGAATTAAGCAATGATCCACAATATGCTATTCTTCCATCTCCTGCACCAATATCGATTAGTTCAGTAAATCCTAACTGCTTTGATTTTAGGCAAAGCAGATAGGCAGATAACATCCAAGTTGGATAAAATGGTTGATAATTTGTATCATATTTTTTACTACTTAAGTAAAACTCATTTACGTCTCCTTCATAAGACACAAAATCTTGATTATGAATTGAAATATTTGTTTTCTTAAAATAAATTGGATTATTTGAAAGAAATTGGTGAAGCTTTAGTAATATTTTTTTATCGATAGGAAAAAAATCTGAAAATTGATATGGTAGTATTTCTGCTATTATGTTTCTTGGTTTAAAGTTTTTAATATACACTCTTTTAGTTTCTAAAAAATTATCTAAAATTTTTGCAAACATTTTTTTGGTCTACTATTTATTTTCTAATTCTTTATTATTTAGTAAACAGATTCTGCAGACGGTCTTAACCCTCTTTTATAGGACGAATAATGACATAGGGTACATTTGTAAATCCTTTTACGTTTATATGTATAAATAGTATCTTCAGTTTCGGTTATCTCATGTAAAGTTTTTTGCATACATCTGTCACAAAATCTATTTTCCTGCATTTGTTTAATAATATATCAAAAAGGGGAGTTATTAAAAAGATTCTCTGTATACATTATTTTTTTAGTTTAGATTTTAATAATTCTGGGACTTCGCCAGGCCTTTTTGCTACTGGTACATTTGCCTTTGAATAGTATGAAACTTTTGAATCTGCTGAACCATAATCCCCATATACTATGGCGCCTGCATGACCCATTTTCTTTTCCTTTGGAGCAGCTCTACCTGCAACATACGCAACTACAGGTTTGGAAAAATTGCTTGAAACTATATATTCCGCTAGTTTTTCTTCTGCGTCACCACCTATTTCACCTACAACTACAACTGATTCAATATCCTCTCTCTCTTTTACAAGATCAAAGGCTTCAATAAGATTTGTTCCATTTATGGGATCTCCTCCTATTCCAAGACATAATCTTTGTCCATATCCAGCGTTAGATAACGTATAAGATACTTCATACATCAGGGTTCCACTTCTGGAAAAAACAACTGTTGAACCTTCACTAAATGGTTTAATAGGCATAATCCCAACCTTCATTATGCCTGGTACTATGACTCCTGGAGTATTTGGTCCAATCATTCTGGCACCTTTTTTCTCAGCATATTGTAAAATTTTTATCGAATCTATGATAGGAACATGTTCCGGTACTGCGACGAGTAACTTTATTCCATTATCTATCGCCTCTTTTGCTGCATCTAAAAAGAATGGTGCAGGAACAAAAATTCCTGAAATTTCTACGGAATTGTTCTTTACAGCTTCTGCAACTGTATTGAAAATAGGGATACCCTCAAAAAATTGGCTTCCTTTGCCGGGAGTAACTCCTGCTACAATATTTGTTCCATAGTCTTTCATTAATTTTGTATGGGTAGATCCAAAACTACCAGTTATTCCTTGAATTATGATAGGTTTTTTTTTATAATCTATATCATTTTCGTTACCAATTAAGATATCGAATAAATCAAATTTAAAACTCATTTTAATTCACTTTTTCATTCAATATTTGACAGCCTCGTTTATTGCTTCTTCTACAGTGTTAAATAACCTCGCTTTACTATTTTTCAGCAATTCTCGAGCCTTTTCAGATTCAGCTCCCGTTATTCTTGCAAAAACGGGTAGCTTTATAGTACCATCATTATATGCATTAAGAATTGCTTGTGCAACAAGATCAGTTCTTACTATTCCACCAAATAAATTAACAAGAATTACACGAATTTTATCTACTCTACTTATCACTTTTAACGCCTGGTATATTGATTCAGTTGTAGCTCTTCCTCCAAAATCTAAAAATGCTCCAGCCTTTCCTCCAGCATCGGTAACCATATCCAAGGTTGACATTACTAATCCTGCCCCATTACCTATGATTGCTATATCACCATCCAGCTCCACAAATGAAAATCCATTATTTTTTGCTTGGGATTCTAACTCTGACAATTCTTCATACTTTTTGATGTCCTCATGTCTGAATAAAGCATTATCATCTATTATCACTTTAGCATCCAATGCAACAAATTTCCCATGATCTACCATGGCTAAGGGATTAATTTCGGCCAATTCAGCTTCTTTCTCATAAATGAGTTTTGATAGCTTTTGAATTAATTCTACAAAAGCATTTTTTTCAGAATTTTTAAGGTTAATTTTCTCTGCAACTTTATATGCTAATTCTAAAGGAACTCCATTAACATTTGGAATATCAAATATAACCTTGTTATCTACACTTTCAATTTCTATGCCTCCTTGAGAAGAAGCGATAATTGAATAACATCTTTTAGTTCTATTGAGATATAAAGATACATAAAACTCTCTTTTTATATCAGCCATTTCTTCGAGGAGAATTGTCTTAGGTTTTTCTCCATTTACTTCCTTATTGATTAGTTCAGCGAATTTTTCTACAAGCTCTTTTTCATTTTTACATTTTAAAATTGCTCCAGCCTTTCCTCTCCCCCCTACTGTTAATTGTGATTTTAATACAAATGGAAAGCCAATTCTTTCAGATCCTTGTTTAGCTTCTTCAAGATTTTTTGCCAAATATGATTTTGGCACGTTGATCCCATAAAGATTAAAAAGTTCCTTTCCTTGATATTCTAATAATTTCATTTTTTACAAGGGAAATATTTTTACTAGCCTTTATATTCTTATTTTTTACCTACTACCAATTTCTAATCTTCTTATGCTTTCATGAATTATCTTTATTGTTCTAGGTAATTATTGTGTGAGTTTCCAAGAAGTTTAATGTATTGTTAGTTGATCCGATTAATGAAAAAAGACTCCATTCAAATAAAGAATTGCTTAAATTTAGTAATATTTCAATATAATATCTTTTGTTAAGTATTCAATAATTTAATATTATTTCCTTAATTAATTATTAATGATGTAAAATTTAATTACTGTTAATAGTTCGAAAGTTTATATGGATTTAGAATCAAAGTTATCGCTTATAACTTCTGAACCAACAGAAGAAATTGTTACCATAAATGAATTAAGGAATCTATTACAGACTATTTCAAAACCTAAACATTATATAGGTTTAGAAATTTCAGGTAAGCTTCATCTGGGTAGTCTTATTATACCGGGCTTTAAAATAAATGATTTAATAAAAGCGAATTTCAATACCACAGTTTTTTTGGCAGATTGGCATACTTTTATCAATAATAAATTAGAGGGAAATTGGAATAAAATAAATGAAATAGCTAAATATTATTCTGATGCCTTCAAATTGTTTTGTCCTGGCGTAAATATCATTCTTGGTAGTCAACTTTATAATGAAGATGAAGAATATTGGAAAAATTTTATGCAATTTTGCAAACAAATTACTTTAGCAAGAACTATGAGATCCTTGACAATTATGGGGAGAAATACAAATGAAAACCTTGACTTTTCTCAATTTTTATATCCTGCTATGCAATCAACAGATATCCATGCCCTTAATTTAGACCTTGTACATTCAGGTACAGATCAAAGAAAAATCCATATGCTTATGAGAGAAGTTTTCCCAAAATTGAAATGGAAAATTCCAGTCAGTTTACATCATCACTTACTTCCTGGCCTCACTGAACCTGTCAAGTTAGGATTAACAGAGGATAGTTCAGAAGATTTAAGAATTTCCAGCAAAATGAGTAAAAGTAAGCCTATGAGTGGAATCTTCATTCATGATGATGACAAAACAATAGAAACGAAAATTAAGAAATCATTTTGTCCTTTAGGTGTCTCAGAAAATAATCCCATTCTTGAAATTATCAGATATGTTATATTGCATAGTTTCAAAGAATTTATAATTGAGCGTCCTTCAAAATATGGAGGAACTATCTCTTATGATAATTATTCCCAGTTAAACGAAGATTATGATAAACAAAAAATTCATCCTCAAGACATTAAACAATCCACTTCATTATATTTGTGCAAACTGATTGCACCAATTAGAAATCATTTTAAGAACAATGAACCTTTATTGTAAAATGAAGAATGAAGCTAATTAAGCAGGAGGCTAAATTATCTCTATTTTTACTTCTCTTTTACTAATTGGTATTTCGATCGATATCCTCTTGGATTAATCATCATATTATTGTAGTTATATGTAGATGAGTTTCCTATAATTATAGTAGTTATCATTCCAATAATTTCACTATGATTTAACATATCATCTAAATTTGTTAATACTATCTCTTGGCTATCGCGATAGGCTCCTTTTATTATTGCAACAGGAGTATTTGGTTTCCTATATTTTAATAAAATATCTCTCGTATCCTTTAGTTGATGAATTCTTTTTTTGCTTGCTGGATTATAGATTACAGTAACATAATCCCCAATTGCTGCTGCTTCCACTCTTTTAACTATCATTTCCCACGGTACCAATAGATCACTCATACTAACTACTGCAAAATCAGTCATTAATGGAGAACCGACCAAGGCTCCACACGAATTTAATGAAGAAACGCCAGGGACACATTCAACATACATTCCACTTTCTTTATTCCATCCTTTCTCTGCTAAAATTTCATAAATTAAACCTATCATTCCGTAGATGCCTGGATCACCAGAGGATACTAGTGAAACTATTTTTCCATCTTCAGCAAATTCTATTGCTTGATTAGCTCTGTCTACCTCTTGGGTCATTGCGTATCGATATATCTCCTTTCCTTCAATTAAATCCTCTACAAGAGAAACATATGTGTCATATCCAACTATGATTTCACTCTCTTCAATTACATGCTTTGCTCTAAATGTCATATGATCATGATTTCCCGGTCCAACACCTACCACATACAATTTTCCTTTTGACAACTTGTATATACTGGTAAAGACAAAATTTATCTTTTTGCTGCTATATCAAATCATTTAATATTTATAAATTCCTCATGAAGCACATTAACTGCTTCTTCACAATTTTTGTCATCAATGACAAATGCAAGATTAAGTTCCGAAGACCCTTGTGTTATCATTATTACATTAATATTTCTTTTCGCCACTGCTCCAAAGGTTTTAGCTGCTACTCCTTTAATTCCCCTCATTCCGGATCCAACTACTGCAATAACTGCAACATTTTCGCTAACCTCTATTCTCTTTATCAATCTTCCCAAGAAATTTAACTCTAGCGTCATAATGGCTTTATCAACATCTTGTTTTTTTACTACAATGGTAATACTGGATTCGGAAGGAGTTTGGGAGATCATCATGATATTGACTTGATTCTTTGCTAAAGCATCAAAAATTTTTGCGGCCGTCCCTGGAGTACCTATTAATCCTCCTCCACTTACATCTATAAGGGCGGTGTTTCTAATTACAGTTATTGATTTTACAGTTTTATTATAAGTAAGGGTCGGCATTTGAGTAACTAAGGTCCCTTGGTGATCAATATTGTTTGCATTTCTTATTCTCACTGAAATTTTCGAATCCATTACAGGCTCGAGTGCCCGTGGATGCATATACTTTGAACCAAACATAGATAATTCTAATGCTTCTGCAAATGAAACCTCCTCAAGAACTAGAGCATTTTTAACAATTTTTTTATCAGCGGTCATCAATCCATCTACATCTCCCCATAGCCAAACTTCATTGGCATTTATACTTGCAGCAATTATAGTTGCAGAATAGTCAGATCCACCTCTCCCAATCGTAGTTATATTCCCATTCTGATCACAACCGATAAAACCTGTAATAAGTGGAATAATGTTTTGTTGTAATAATGGTTCAATTTTATGATGGACTCTAAGTTTAGTTGTATCCATTAATGGCTTAGCATCACCAAAGTTAGAGTCAGTTAAAATCCCTACTTCCTTTCCATTCAAAAATACGGAATTTATGTCAATGGTTTTTAAAGCAAATGAAACTATAGGAGTTGATAATCGTTCTCCAAAAGAAAAAAGATAATCTCTCGATTTAGGCGTTACATCTCCTAAAATAGAAATGCCTAGTAAAACATCTCTGAATTCATTTAATAAATCCTTAAGCAAATGTAATAGTTTATTTCTGTCTTTCTTATTACGTATAACCTTCTCTACTAGATTAATGTGAACATTTTCTATATTTTTAAGAAACAAATTGAGTGAATGTCTATTAATTTGTTTAATTTCATCACATAATGCTGATATTTTATCTGTAATCCCATCTAGAGCGGAAACTACAACTACAATTTCAAAATCTAACGAATAATATGATTTAATAATGTTTATAACATTCAGGAGCTTTTTTTCGTTATCCAATAACGAACCTCCAAATTTCATAACGATCCGCATATATCTGGAGAGTAATCAGTTTTCCTAGATTAATGCTTCGCTAGAAGCCCTAAAAAACTACAAAAAAAGAAAACAAATAATTGTTATTATTAATCTTGGATTCGTGGAGCTAGATAAAAGTGAATCCTTCCGAGATTTGCAACAGTAAATTCTAATCTTAGTGGCATTTTACTAGAATATTCAGCAATTACTGATCCTCCAACGCCACTTATTGCCTTAGTGATCTTAATTAAATAATCAATACTATATGTTCCTATACTATCTTCACTTGATATTAACTCTTCTAAACCTTCACTGTTTGCCTCTAAAAATATATCTGCTTCACCTGAATCACCTCTGCCCAAAAACCTTATACTATCTGATTTGCAATCAATAGTTATATATTCTGACAAGACTTGAATATCTGATAATATTTTATCAAATGCAGAGGATGTTAAGATTATTTTTGAATTGAAATTTAATTTAGGTAGAGGAGTAGAACTAGAAGCACTTTCTATTAATCTCATTTTGTATTCTTTTTTATATCCATTTTGTATTTTCAGAATCAACATACTTTCCTTGTTTATAGATACTTCTATTGAATCTCTTTTCTCAGATCTCTTAATTAATTTTGAAAATTCATCGATTCTTACACCAAACTTAACTAATGAATTACATTCGTATTTTTCAAATGAAGCATGAGGCCAATAAATATCAATTAATGCTACATGAGAAGGATCCATACCCCTAAAAGATATACCTTCTACTGATGCTTCAAAAGTTGCTTCATCTACAAGGGTAGATATTGCAGATGTAATAGCTTTCCATTCATCTGGAGTTTTTGTCTTAGCCAAAAAAGTCAAAGTGATACAATGTTCTGGCTAACGTTAGACAATTTTAAATCTTACTATTAAAACATCAAATTATACAGGGAAATGTCCAAACGATTTAGGAATAGTTTCTCCATGTGTGACTACATTTCGTGCAACGGTAGAATTGGGTGGTTGCTTCGTCAGCAGACCTTGTTTGAAGCATCCACCAGACTGCCAAATTATTATTGCATTTCGGACAATCAATATTAATAGTAGGAAGAGCCTGCGTTGTATTTTCTCCATCCAAGATTCTTAATGCACTTTGTTCTTGTGTTGTTATGTTACCAACATTAACTGTAACAGTAGATTTTTGTTCAGAACTAGTAAATCCACATTTAGGACAAGCGACTTGATTTTCTTCAAATTTCAATCGCATTCTTGTTTCACAATTTGGACAGAATTTCAAGTTAGACCACCTTTTGTTGGGATGATTCAATTAAATGAGAAAGATCTCTTGAAAACTCATCAGCAGATTTGACTGACTTTTCTAGAATATCCATTGGATTAGCTTTGCTATTTATTCTCATTAGATATTCTTTGATCAATGGATGTTTCATTACGATGCCGGCAAATTCTATATCTTTTTGGTCTAAAATATGATGTTGTATTATGTACATAATGGAGATATCTTCGTCTTTTAACTTGAGTTCTATCTCATTACTAGAATAGTTTACAATTTCTGCTTGCATTAAATAGTCAAGTACATATTTAGGATATAAATCATACCACATGGTAAATAATCAGTGACTGAAAAAATAAATTCAATAGATAACATTGTTTTAACCAATATAACCACTAAACCTAATTCAAGAGAACTGGTATTGTTTAATTTAAGTTTAAAGATAAGTGGTAGAATTAGGGAATTATTTAAACAATCCTTATGGGAAAAAGCATATAATAAATTTGACAACACATTTCGAATAACAATAAATGTCGACTTGAAATCAAAAAATAAAGTTATATACTCAGTTAAATTTGCTAGAAAAGCTGTTTTTTTTTGGACAAGGAATCCTAAAATTCATCATAGGATATGGATTTTTATCATTAAAGATGACACCCCTTTTTATCCTGAATCAGAGGAGGAAGCGAAATCTTTGTTATTTGACATAGATCAAGATATTGAATTAGAATTTTCCACAATTAGCAACAAAGTATCTACACTCTATGCAAATGTAATCGTTTCTTGGGGGAAACATAACTTTACTGAACCAACAAAACTGATTGGAAAATCTAATGAGGAAAAAATACAACTGATCCATTCTTAATACGGGTTGGATTCACTTTGATTTTATAAAATAATAGTAATTTTTAAAATGCTAATCAACAATTATGAAGTATGGCAAAGTTCGACGGAATAAAAGGACAAGAGCTATTGGATATCGAGATAACAGGAAATGAGTTGACTTTTATCTTTAAAGATAATCGTTTTCTGTTTGTTAAAAACGAAAAAGATAAGATAATTTGTGATTCATTACCAGAGTAGGTTTTCATCATACCCAATTTTTTATTTCTAATAAACTTCTATTTTAATGAAATTTTTAATAATTCGATCTGAATCAAAATACACTTACCAATAGATAATATACTCGAAAGAAATTTAGATTTGGTTTTTAAGCCATATTCTTATATAAGTAGCTATTAAGATATCATCTTAATAGCTATCTTCAATGTTAAGTCTAAAACTCAATTATAATAATTGTGTATAATATTTGAAATATTAATTGCTTGACAGTATGATTATCCAAATTCGAGGTTTCATACTACCACCAATATCTAAACCATAATGAATTTAAAATATAAAAACGACCTAATTATATTGAACATTAGAACCTCTGAATTAAAACATGATGATTATATTGGAAAATACGTTTCTGTCAGAGGGTGGATTCATAGAATCAGAAAGCAAAAAGAAAATACATTTTTATTAATTCGGGATGATCGAGGAGGTATTATACAATGTATTATTGATTCCCCAAAAACAAATAATTTAACTATAGAGTCTTCTGTTGAAATTTTTGGGATTCTTCATAAAGACAAACGAGCACCAGAAGGAGGGTATGAATTAAAAGGGGAAGAAATTAAAATTTTTAGCATTTCTAAAAATGATTATCCAATTGGGGAATACCAAAGCCTTGACCTTCTTTTAGATAAACGACATCTCGCTATAAGAACTCGACGTATGATTATGGTTTCTAAAATTCGTTCCTCCCTTCTCTACTTTGCAAGAAAGTGGTTTACTGATAATGATTGGATAGAGGTAACATCTCCAGTAATAGTAAAGAGCTCAGTAGAGGGAGGTTCTACATTATTCAATATAAGATATTTTGATGATAATGCATATCTTTCTCAAAGTGCACAATTGTATTTGGAAGCTATGATCTTTTCCCTTGGCCCAATTTGGTCAATTACTCCTTCGTTCCGAGCTGAGAAATCTAGAACGGTTAGACACTTAACTGAATTTCTTCATTTAGAAGCTGAGGCCCCATGGGTATCTTTGGAGGATCTTATAAAATTTCAAGAAGAACTAGTATCATATGTTATTCAAAATATTTTGAAAAAGAATAAAGAAGAATTTGAATTTTTGAAAAGAAGTATAACAGACTTGGAGAAAATTTCACCTCCTTTTGAGAGAATCACTTATGAAAAGGCAATAGATAAACTACGAAATGAAGATCTCTTAATAGTCGATAAAGAGTCTTCCAGAAGAATTGAATATGGTGATGACCTTAGTATAGAATCCGAAAGAATCCTCACCCAAAGTTCATCTAAACCCTTATTTGTTATTGGCTATCCATTGAAAATAAAACCATTTTATGTAAAAGAAGAAATCTCTAAGGAAGGAATAGGGATTGCAGCGGATTTGCTTGCTCCAAATGGTTTTGGTGAAATCACATCAGGAGGTTTAAGAGAAGAGAATCTTCAAAAATTGGAAAAGAGAATGGTTTTGGAAGGGTTAAAAAAAAGTGATTATGATTGGTATCTGGATTTACGGAGATATGGCTCCGTACCTCATGGGGGGTTTGGGTTGGGAATAGAAAGATTAATGAGATGGATTCTAAACATTCCTGACATAAAAGATACATTGCCATTTCCTAGAACGCTTAGAAGAATATATCCATAATGGTTTGTTTTTTTTGTTAAATAGTTGTACCATTCCAGTATTAATTCCGATTTTAAATTATTCAAGTTTAAATCTTTGAAGAGAACTATAATATTATAAAATGCCTAATAACATTCCTGAAAAAACCGAATCGTTATTCTTTGAATTGGCTGGAGATTTAAGGCTTTCTATGTTATTAAAGCTCTCCAAACACAAGTATAGATTATCTCAATTATCTACGGAATTGGATGCTACTATGCAAGAAGCACATAGAAATATCATCCGCTTAGTCGAGTCTGGATTGGTTTTTAAAGATGGAGAAGGTGACTTAGGACTGACATCTTATGGTAAAGCTATTGTTTTTTTAATTCCTGGATATGAATTCCTTTTACAAAATAAACAATATTTCATTGAACATTCAATCGAAGAATTGCCCCTAAAATTTATTCAAAGAATTGGTTCTTTACAAAATAGTGAAATTGTATTGGGTGTAATGGCAAATCTACAACGTTGGAAGACACTTTACTGGAACTCCAAAGTTTACATAAAAGAAATTATGTCACAGGTCCCATTAGATTTGATTGAAACAGTAAGTAATAAAATTGAGACCGGTATTAAATTTTCATACATTTTTTCTAAAGACACGATTATTCCTAAAGGAAGAGGAGAATTATTACAAAAAATAGGCTGGGTGAATCAAATATCTAAAGGTATGGTAGAAAGAAAGATGATTAATAAGGTTACTATAATGACAATATTTAATGAGCAAGAAGCATGTCTGCTATTTCCAAATTTAAAAGGTGAACCCGATTTGAATATTATGTTCTATAGTAGGGATCAAAATTTTCTTGATTGGTGTAAGGATTTTTTTGATTATCAGTGGGAATTGGCTGGTCCTTTTGATGATAAAAAATTGAATGAAACTTAGATTTCCCCTTTACTTTTTTATTCAGCATGTTTTTATATATCATTTTATTATAAAAAGTAATGCCTGGCGCTTTTGTACTTTTAAATACTGAGTTGGGAAGTGAAGATTCTATAGTAAAAGAACTTAAAAATTTAGAAGGAGTTAAAGAAGTTTTTCAAGTCTATGGTGTCTATGATATTATTGCAAAAGTAGAATCTGATACAATGGATAAAGTTAAAGAAATTATTACATGGAAGTTGAGAAAATTACCAGGAGTTAAATCTACACTCACTATGATTGTAATGGAGTAAATTTTCTAATTACTAAGATTTCTCGCTAGTGAATTGTATAATAGATATAATTTAAAAAGAACTTAGTATAGTGAACTATATAATGGGATTTTCTGATATTTTAAAAAGGAAAAAAGATAAAGAAGATAGTAGGATGAAATGTAAGTATTGTAATATTGTTTTCCAAGACAAAGAGCATCTTTCCCGACATAATAGAAAGGCGCATGGAAAGAAAGATGATTTTTTACCAAGTAGTAATCCTTTTCAGGTTTAACACTCGACGTTGGGATCCATTACAGTAAATGTTTCCTATTCATGACGATACTCCTCGTCTTCATGGACGACCTTATGTAAACTACTCACTCATAGCGTTAAATGTTATAATATTTATCTGGGAGGTATTAAGAACAAATTTTTTTAGAAACGAGTTAATAGTCAATGAAATCTTTTTTACTTATGGTACTGTCCCAGATCTTGTCTTTCAGGGTGACTTTTTTCCTTTAGTTACCTCTATGTTTCTCCACGGAGGAGTTGCTCATATTATAGGAAATATGGTCTTTCTATATATTTTTGGTGACAATATTGAGGATAGATTTGGACACTTCAAGTATCTTATTTTGTATTTGTTCTGGGGAATAGCCGCTGGAATAATTCATAGTTTTTATGCAGTTTCGGTGGGCGGCGGTGATATTCCTGCAGTAGGTGCGTCAGGGGCAATATCAGGAGTTTTAGGAGCCTATTTAATACTTTTTCCTAGGGCGAAAATATTTACAATTATTATAGCTTTTTTTGTTACAACTATTCGAATTCCTGCTCTTGCTTACATACCTATCTGGTTTATTCTTCAAGTAGTATTCAGTATTTTGAATCCTGAAGGCGGAGTAGCATATTTAGCTCATATCGGAGGTTTTATAGTGGGTGCTGGGGTTAGCTACCTAACAAAGTCATTGTTTCCTTCATTTTTTCAAGGACATATTGACGGTGGTGGTTCGAATTATCTAAAAAAATCTAGGCCGTATTCCAGACGAATGTATCAGGATAATCCAAGACAGTCAATCTCTCAACCAGATATTATTGAGGGTGATAATTATTACGAAATTTTAGTAGAATTGAAAGGTTTGAGAAATATCCATAATTTACGAGCTATGTATGAAGCAAGTACACATAATTTACAAATTTTTTCGGAGGGATCTATTAACCCTATTGTGTCTATTCCATTAAGGGAAGAAATGCGCATATCTGTAATTCAGGATGTTTCATACATTAATGGAATTCTTAGAGTCAGAATGTTAAAAAGTTAACTATAGTTCTTTAACAAATGGTCTTCGAGCTAAAATATCTTTGAATTGGAACAAAGATTTATAATATATTTTTTCATCTGTTATTGTAATGTCTGGACAGCCCCAATCAAGGGGAGATGATAGAATTTCTCGTAGAGATTTTTTAAAGTTATTGGCAGCAGCTGGTACTGTATTGACATTTACTCCTTTTGTGGATTGGGGTAAGTTTTTACCTAATCCAAGTGGTTCAACAACTGAAAAATCTAAAGTTGAATTACCTGATGGTTCTCAAGCCAATGTGAAAACCTTTAAGGTTAATCACTCTGAAGCCATCATCTACCCAATCTCTGATGATCCAGTCCTCAATAAAGAAGCATTTAGAACTTGGCAATTCATACGTCTTCCAGTCGAATTGGGGGGAGATAAGAATGATGCTTCCGCCTTTCGTGCCTTTAGCATGGTTTGTTTACATCTTTGGTGCCTATGGAAGTATTGGCCAGGTGAAGGAAGAAAGAGGGGTGAATGTCCATGTCATGGAAGTTTGTATGATCCTGCTACTGGAGAGGCCTTTGCCGGTCCTGCTGCTCTTCAATCTCCGCCTTCAAATGTACTCCCAAAGCTCGATTTGGAAGTAGACAAAGATGGTTATTTATGGATATTACCTCCTAATTGGAATGTAAATGGAAATGGGATAGTGGGATATGGCCGCTTCATTGCATAAAGAAAATAGTCTAGTTCGACTCTTCCGGTGGATCTATGCCGGAGTCGATAGAACAATTTTCATGGGTTTAAAATTTACGTTTCCTACTCGGTTTGTTAGCCCATTGGGCTTTCTAGGAATGCTCACTTTTGTATTATTCATAATACTCGGTATATCTGGTGCTCTTCTTATGTTATGGTATGAACCAATTCTTGATAGGGCTTGGGATAGTGTTGAAAATATAAATGATACTCTCCCATATGGTTTCCACCTCAGGAATATTCACTACCATGCATCTAACGCTATGGTTATGATGGCAATTCTCCATATGTATTATCAGTATTTTAGTGGTAGATATAAAATTAGAAATGAAATACTTTGGGTTACCGGAATTCTTATAGGAGTACTAACAATTTTAGAAGCTTTTACAGGGTATGATATTATTTTTAGTGAAAGAGCAGAACTGGCTATATCTATAGCAGCTTCACTTACTAATTCTATTCCTATTATAGGCCCTGATATGAGGGATGCATTCTTTGGGTCGGGATTCCATGATTTTGTATTACGCTTTTATGCATTTCATGTATTTTTACTGCCAATTGCATTGATAGGTTTGATGACTATTCATTTTCCCCGCTTTTTAGTTTTTGATGTTCCAATGGTTATGGCTATCACCGGGGCTATAATGATTACAGGAGGAGTCTTCCCTGTTGATATGGGTTTAAAGTTTGATCCCAATGTCCCACCAGGAATTACTGTCCCAGAATGGTATCTTACCGGACTCTATGCTTTTCTTAGATCTCAGTATGATAAATTTGTTACCGGTGTTGCTTGGCCAGGGCTTTTTATTTTTACGTTACTTATCATTCCTTTCATAGATAGATATAAGAAATTTTCTTGGAAGGATAGACCCCTTATAACGGCAATAGGAATAACTAGTATTGCTCAAATTATAGTGACTACGTACTGGGGTTTCTACATCGATCCGGATAGAACAAAATCTCTCTTAGACAGATTGGTAATCGATCCAATATTTCTTTATAGTGTCATGATTCTATTAGTCCCATTATCATTTGGATTTACTTACCTTATGATAAAATTAGCTAAAAATGCTGAAGCTAATGCAAAACGTCAGCCCAAACAAAAGGAAAGTGTAATAAGTTTACCGGAAAAATGGATATATTTCGTATTGATAGCGTTAATAGGTTTTCAAATATATCTAAATATTGCAGCATATTATGCTCTACTTAATGGCATGAAAAACATTTCATTGTTCATTATTGGTATTATTATGCTAGTTTTTGCAGGGATGTTCCATATATATAGGCATGGACGATCAATTGCTAATAATCCCCCCCCACCCTCTATACCACAAACGGAAAGAATTAAGGCTTTACAAAAGACAAAAAGATCTTTAGAATCTGAGAATGATAAACCAGGGTTAGAGGCATCGGACACCTCCCTCGGCCAACGAAAGAGCAATGGAATTTTTAATAAAGTTCTCAATGTTGCAAGAAAAAATAAGAACTCATTTGAAAAAATGTGGAGTAAAGATCAGTAATAATCCAAGAGTAAAAAATTTAAATTAACGAAACCATACATTATATTATCCTAGTATGGAAAGATCACAACAATTTAGTAGCATAGGCGGTCTAACGATCATATTTTTCATCATAGCAATAGCAATTAGCATTGCATTCTACCAGTTCGTATTTCTCAAAGAATTAAATCTTAAGCCTTCTGTTCCAGAAGAAGTCGCAAATCCCCCACAGTCTTTGATGATAAACATAGCAGAAGGTGCTGGTCTTCCAACTAATCCTCAATTCTATGAACCATCCCAAGGCAGAGCAACGTTATCTATTGATAATAAAGTAATTTGGGAAAATCTAGATACGACTCCTCATACGGTAACGACAGATAATGATTATGAAGATCCTTTGTCTGGAAAGTTTGACTCAATGGATACAATAGGACTAGTTCCAGCTGGAGGCATCTTTGAATTTGTATTTACAGAAGATGGAGAATATCCTTATCATTGTGAACCACATCCTTGGATGACTGGGATTGTCACAGTAGTTAAGAATTATTCATAAAATCTTCTTTATCTTTTTTAATTTTTAAAATCAAAATATCATTTGCCACCTCTTTATGTTCTTGGATTATAGAAATTCTAAATTTAGCTTTAGAAAAGTCGTTTTTTTTTGGGACATGTTGTGTAATTGCAATAAAATCAATTACTCTTTTTTCCTCCAAGTCTTTTTTATAGATCGAAAGACGTGCATATGGATGACTAATTTTTTTACCATTTAATTCTATATACTTACAAAAATCACTTGAATTTTCAATTTGTGAATTTATCACTATAGTATCGAATCTTCCATTATAATTCAATTCAATTTTTCCGTGAATTTCTTGATTAGGATGAATTTCATTTTCTTCGAAAGTAAGAGATAATTCTTTCTTTTCTTGCATAGATATTAAAGACATCCTTTATAATATTTGTATATATTTATTCAGACTAATACAATTTGTTAATCAAGAATAGCTATCAAATAAATTTTTTGAAGCATATAAGTAATAATCTTTAAATTTGCTGAAGCTTTTTTTTGTTGTGAAGGGCTCGTAGCTCAGCATGGATAGAGCGCCTGCCTTCTATTCAGTTTAAGAAGAAAGCAGGAAGTCGAGGGATCGAAGCCCTCCGGGCCCGCTTTGATGTTTTCATTATTTGAATAGCACTAAAAAGGAGGAAACAAAGTAGTGAAAAATTAGCCGATATTAACATTGTAAAAATCGAGGTGAGCAACAATTTTTAGTATACACTTCTTCTCGGGCAAACTACTTTTATTTAGCTTATCTATTCCATTTGTATCAAATCGAAACAATTTATCCTCCAAGGAAAAAAGGATGAAATTTATAACTTGTCTTAATAATATGTAACAATTCTCCAGTGTTTACAATAAATAAAATATAAACAAATAATTAAAAATTAGACAAAAATAAACAAAAAATGTTCAATAAAATATCCATTATTTAAAACATAGAGACAAGATATGTAAATCATAAACAATAGTTATGTTTCTCACTCTAGCATCCTTACATTTTTTCATAGTATAAATACGAATAAGACAGAATGTATCTCACTTTAGATTTTGTGAGTAATTTGTTTATTATATCCGGAACCAATTTTAGATTGATGCTAAAGAAATTGACCTTCAAGAAAATGTTTGTAAAAGATAATTTTATTCTATTATAATAAATAATTTTTAATTTATTCTAATCATTTAGAACCTAAGAATTCACCTATTAACTTAATGGTAAATCCCATTGCACCTACTACTCCCATACCCAGTAATACAAATCTCATATGTGTTGTATAATCATCTTTAGATGTTTTTTTAGCCAATAATAGAGTTTGATACATGTCAAGAAGCTTCCTTCTTAAATAAGGAATTATATTTAGTATTTTCATAATAGTATTATTTTTTACTACTATATACACAGTATTTGAATTTAACTGTATAACAAAATTTTTTAAAATTTACAAAATATAGGTCGAATTAATATACCTGCTCAGAATAATCTGGATCTTTTTCAGTTCTTTGCATTTCAACGAAAGTTTCAGTATTTTGGATTCCTTCAATTTTACCAATTCTCTCAATTACAATATTATGCAATTCTTCTAATGTACTAGCATTGACATTCACAATCATATCAAACCTACCTGTAACTTCTGATAAGGACCTGACTTCGGCAATATTGAGTAGTTCTTTGTGAATGTGATCCTTTCTTTTTGGATCACGATTGATCCCTACCGTTGCTTTTATATTGAGACCAAGCATGTTTTCATTAACCATGATCGTGAATTTTTTAATTAAGTTTCTCTTAGAAAGACGTTTTATTCTACTGTATAGAACTGAGGAATTTATATTCAAATTTTTACTTAACTGCGGAACCGAGATACTAGCATCACGGGTTAGCTCAGTCAATATTCTCATGTCGAGTTCATCAAACCTTTGCAAGTTATATCCGGAATACGGTTATAAAGTTGGATTAATAAATGTAATTATATATTAACTATTTAATTTAAAATATTACTTATTTTTTATTAATTTTTTCAATGTCATTCTAATATATTATAATATTTGGTATTATTTGTAAATTAGATAGCATTATAGTAAATAATATATAATTTAGCTATTAATTTCGAATAATGTTTGGACTTGGTAAGATCAAGGCTGGAGATTATGTCTTTGCCGTAGAACCTGAAAATGAATTCAAACGAATTATTTTAGGACGAGTTCAATTCGTTAATAATAATTCGCTTTCAATTTTAGGATCTTATATAAAGCCTTTAGGACTCATCTCAAAGAGACAAAAAGGAATACTAGGAAAAAGGTCTCAAGAGGTATTAAATGATCCCGATCCTAACAATTGTATTTTTATTCTAATTGATAGAATTGAAACAGGAAATTTTTATGGTAATATAGATCAAAGTATAAATAAAGTAAGTTGGATTAATGAAAAAAGATTTTTTGTTTTGGAGGGTTGGATAAAAGAAAATATCGCAGACCTGTTTGCAGATGTTATTTATTCTCAATCTGAAGATGAAAAACTTCATTATCGGGCGATTCTAATAGAGAAAATGAATTCACTCTATGATAAAGATTTAAAAGAACATGTGTATGCTGTTGCAAGAAGTGCAAAGATTTTATAACAAGTTGAAAGTTTTATATTATGGTTTTATAATAATTCGTTTTTGATAACTAATGGAATACGTGTATGCAGCATTATTATTACACAAATTGAAACAAGATATTACTGAAGGTAATGTTACTAATGTAATTAAAGCAACTGGTTCTGAACCTGATGCTGTTAGAATAAAGGCTCTTGTCGCCGCATTGGGAGATGTGGATATTGAAGCGGCTTTAAAGGCTTCCCCAATGACTGTAGCAGCACCAGCTGCAGCAGCATCTTCAGCTAGCGCACCTACTTCACCTGAGACAGCTACAACAAAGGAAGCGGCAGAGGAAGAAAAAACCGAAAAGAAGGAAGAAGAAGCCCTCGAAGGATTATCCTCATTATTTGGATAAACTTTTCATTTTTATTTTGACTTTTTTAATAGTACATTACTGTTTACAGCGCTTGCTATTAAAATTTATTTTAAAATCTCAAATGTTGCCTAATAAATGTAAATGGATCCTAATAAACAAGTCATTTAAAACACGCACACCAGTTGACTAGAATGAATTTTTTTATGTGATGAATGTGTCGTTAGTATTAAAATTTGTAGATGTGATTTGGTAAATTAAAATATTTAAATAAATTATTATAC
>DASUCH010000096.1:0-28764 GCA_035762785.1 Nitrososphaeraceae archaeon
GAACTTAAGAGTTCCCCCGATGCAAAAATAACCAAGAAGAAACTAGCGGATGAATTTAGGAAGAAATTTGCTAATCCATATATCGCAGCAGAGAAAGGAATCATTGACCAGGTCATAGATCCAATGGAAACAAGGACTATGATGATAGGTGCCCTTGACTCCTTATCCGGAAAAAAAGAAATAGGGCCTTGGAAAAAACATGGAAATATTAATTTATAGGTGAACTTGAGAATGTCAAAAATTTCTAGCATCCTAATAGCAAATCGTGGAGAGATTGCTCTCCGAGTTATAAGAGCATGTAAAGAGTTGGGAATAAAATCAATTTCAGTTTATTCAGATGATGATAATAGATCGATACATGTAAAACGAGCTGATGAAGCATATAGACTTGGACCTTCCCAAGCTTCGGAAAGTTACCTTCGTATAGACAAAATACTTGAAATTGCTAAATCTTCTGGTGCAGATGCTATACACCCTGGATATGGATTTCTATCTGAGAACGAAGTTTTTTCCGATGAATGTAAGAAAAACGGTATTATTTTTATAGGACCAACTGCACGAGCGATGGAGTTAGCAGGTGACAAAATGAAATGTAAAGAAATCATGAAAAAAGCAGAGGTCCCTATCGTGCCAGGAAGTGATGGAGTAGTTGATGATATAGAATTGGCTGTGGAAATAGCGAAGGAAGCAGGTTACCCCGTAATGCTCAAATCAGCGTATGGAGGAGGAGGGAGAGGAATTAGACTCGTTAATAATGAAAAAGAACTTAGGCAAGAATTTGAACTAGCTTCCAATGAATCAAAAGCAGCCTTTGGTAAATCGGCACTATTTATAGAAAAATACCTGACAAACATTAGGCACATTGAATTTCAATTGATAAGAGATTCAAGTGGAAATGGTAGACATCTTTTCGAAAGGGAGTGTTCTATTCAAAGAAGACATCAAAAACTCATTGAAATGTCCCCTTCCCCAGTTGTAAATGAAGAAAGGAGAAAATTAGTAGGCGAAATTGCTGTTCGTGCATCTACTGCACTTGACTACTTAAACGCAGGTACAGCTGAATTTTTGGCTGATGCGGAAGGAAATTTTTATTTTATTGAAATTAATGCTCGATTGCAAGTTGAACATCCAATCACAGAAATTGTTACCGGCAAGGATTTGGTTAAGTTACAAATTCATGTCGCTCAAGGTGAAGAACTACCATTTAAACAACAGGATCTTGTATTAAAAGGCGCGGCAATAGAATGTCGTATTAATTCCGAAGATCCATTTGATGATTTTGCTCCTTCTGTCGGATATGTTCCAAATTGTAATATTCCAGCTGGCCCTGGCGTAAGAGTTGATACTTATCTTTATCCGGGTTGTAATGTTTCTGGGTATTATGATTCATTAATTGCTAAATTAATTACCTATGGTGGACACTTTAATGAAGCACGCATCCGAATGAAGAATGCTTTATCTGAGTTTACTATTGAAGGAATAAATACTACAATACCAATTCATAAAACAATTATAGAAGAATCAAATTTTATTAATGGTAATATTTCTACGGATTATATCGAAAAATATAATATAATCGAAAAGATAAAACATAAAAGAATCCAGGAATACAAAGACAAAGCATATGCAGCCATTTCTGGAATCCTATTACAGTCGGAATTTGTAAAAAAATCTTCTATAGCTCAAGCAATAGATAGAGGGCAAAAGTCAATGGGTGGAGGAGGATTTTTTTAATGGAATTTCAAATAGAAGGTAATGCTAATAAAATTAATGCTCAATTAGTTTACAATAAAGGATCTGGTGATCTTTTATTTGTTATAGATGAACAGCAATATAATCTAAAACTTTTAAGATCTACATCCAATGAATTTGAATTTATTTTAGATAATTCATATCATTATGTTAAAATACTTCCATCCACAGAAACAAAATACAAAATTTATATTGATGGAATCGTAGTTGAAATTAAGAAACATTCAAAAATAACAGAAATAATAGAAAAAACATTAAAATCTAAAGGTACTGCTTATCAAGCTAATAACGTAACTAGCCAAATACCAGGTCGAGTAGTTAAGGTGTCTGTGTCAAATGGTGATAGAGTAAAGGAAGGAGAACCCATTATGGTCCTTGAATCTATGAAAATGCAAATTGCTATAAAATCCCATAAAGAGGGTATAATAAAGGAAATCAAAGTAAAAGAAGGATCAACGGTCTCACGAAATGAAATTGTTGCAATAATAGAGTAAACATCATAGTATTTCAAAATATTTATTATACATAAAATTATCTTTACAAGGTCAAAAGATCTGTGTTAATAAGTTGACGATCGGAGGTTCAACATATCTTATCTTATTTTCTATTCAGCTAATATAAAAAAAGATTTTTCAATGCTTTGTATATTTTTAAGCGATTTAGATCTTTCTAATTCTGTTATGTTCCTCTTTCCTCTTGTATATTCTATTGTAGTCACTTAAGAAGGATGAAATATCCCTCAAGTCTTTTTTGAAACATTGGATAAAAAGATCATTAACAGATAGTTGAATTAAATTAATATGAATTAAACATTTGGTCAATTTTAAATTAAGGCATTTCATCCTTCTAACCTTAAAATCTCCTGTTTTGAAAAAAGTAAGTACAATTAATTATCATTTAAATAGCTTAATCTATTTTTTATATGATATTAACTAAGTCAATATGTCCTAGATTTTAAAAAATTCTTCCTAGTTGATACTTTCAAACCTTGATAAATCTATGAGGTTTAGTTTTAATCTCTATGTTGCGTAGGCGAAAATTTTCTAAGCTCTTTAATTCTCTGACTCAAAGTTCTAATAGTTTTATCTATTTCTTCCTTGGTATTTTGTATTCCTAACGTAAACCTTATTGAGCCTGATATCTCCTCATGATTCAAACCAATCGCTTTCAGAACATGAGATTCTTTTTGCAGGTTCGCAGAGCAAGCAGAGCCCGTGGATGCCAATATTCCATCTTCGTCTAACTTAATGAGTAAATCTTCACCGTTTATACCTAAAAAAGTAAAATTGACATTATTGGGTAATCTACTTTCAAGCGAGCCATTTAACGTACTACCAGAGATTTCCTCTTTTATTCTATTAATGAAGTAATCTCTTAAATAATTTAAGTACTGAAAATTTTCTTTTAAATTCAGCATGCTTATTTCTGATGCTTTTCCAAAACCTACAATTCCAGGAACATTTTCGGTTCCTGATCTAAATGTTAACTCTTGTCCGCCTCCTTGAATTAAAGGTTCAAATTTTACCCTTTCACGCACGTATAAAGCACCCACCCCTTTTGGCCCATTAATTTTATGGGAAGACAATGATAATGAATCAAGATCCATTTCTTTAACATTTACCGGTATTTTTCCGACCGCTTGAACGGCATCAGAATGAAATATTATTCTTTTGTCAAAGTTATGAACAATTTCTGAGAATTCTTTCACTGGTTGAATAACACCTATTTCATTATTAGCTAGCATTATACTGACCAACGCGGTTTGCTCCGTAATAGTGTTTTTTAGTTCAGTTCTATCGATAATGCCTTTTTTATCTACATTTAAATAGGTTACGGTAAAGCCATCCTTTTCTAAATAATGACAGGTTTCTATTATTGCATCGTGTTCAATGGAACTAGTAATAATATGGTTTTTATTCCCTTGATAATTTCTAATATATTTGCTTATTCCCTTCAAAGCCAAATTATCTGATTCAGTTCCTCCCGATGTAAAAAAAATTTCGCTTGATTTAGCACCTATAAGAGAGGCAACTCTCCTTCTAGCAATTCGAATTGCCATCTTTGATTTTATTCCATATGTATGGATTGAAGAAGGGTTACCATATAAATCTCCTAGATATGGTATCATTTCATTAATTGTTTCCTGGAGAACAGGAGTTGATGCAGCATGATCTAAATAAATTAAATGGTTATTCGATTTATTTTTAATCAAATTAGTCATTAATCACTACTAGCTGGCCAGATCTATACCCGTATAAATCTAAAGATGCATATTTGAAACCAATATTTTTTAATTCTTGATCTAACTGATTAAGTTTTATTTTATTAAACATTTTTTCCATTTCATCTCTTCCAACTTCTATTCGCGCGATCTCCCCATGATCTCTTACTCTAACATGACTTATATCAAATAACTCCTTAACTATTTCTTCTGCTATTTCTATTTTTTTCAATTTTTCTTGAGTTATGTTATTGCCATAAGGAATTCTAGATGCTAAACATGAATTAGAAGGCTTATTTGCAACACTAATATTATATTCTCGAGCAATTTCCCTTATTTCTTTTTTTCCAATTCTTTGTTCTAATAAGGGACTTTTGATGTTATATTCTCTCATAGCTTTCAATCCAGGACGATAATCATTAGTATCGTCCAAATGAGTACCATCAACGATGTCCATTACATGGTATTCTTTTTCGTATCTTTTGATATTTTCCCCCAAACTTTTTCTACAGTAATAACATCTGTTAAGATCATTTTTTACAAAATTATCATCTTCTAACTCGTTATACTCAATTATTATATGTTGTATTCCTATTTCATGGGCCACTCTCTTTGCATCTTCTAATTCATATAATGCCAGAGTTTTGTAATTAGCAGTAATAGCAATTGCCTTCTCACCTAGTTCTTTTTTTGCAGCTAAAGCCACTACTGCACTATCTACCCCACCTGATAATGCAATGAATACATTTCCTTTTGTATTCTTTTTAAACCACTCTTTTAATTGTAAAAGAGTTTGTTCACTACTCATAGCTATTAGCCTTAAATTTTTTAAATATCTGAAACATAACTAATTCTTGAATTGCTTTTAAGGACCTATCTTCAATATTTGCTATTTTCTTCAAATCATTAAATTCTGGTTTGATATTGATTATGTTATTTGATGAATCTTTTGTTATTTTTACTTTGACATCATACTTAGAATGATTAATAGCTACGTTTATAATTATTATGTTCCTTTCTAATGTTACTCTATTAATTTCATTTATTCTAATTCCTGAAGTTCCAGTTTCTTTAAATAACTTATCAATAAGACTATTAGTATTAACTATATCAGAAATAACTCTTATTATGTTTACAGGTCTATTTTTCTTTGTTATTCCTGGAATAATTGTTACATCTCTTGCTCCTTCTTTCATCAAAACTTCTATTAAATTACCAACAATCTCTCCATTGACGTCATCTATATTTGTTTCAATTAAAAACATTTTTTCATTACTTAAATCAGAGATAAGTGGATCCTGTCCTAAGACTATCCTTAGAACGTTGGGTCTATTTTTTAGTTTTCTATGACCTGCTCCAAGACCAATTCTTTCTGGAATAATAGGTGGATAATATCTAATACATTCAGAGGAAAGATTAACTAACATTGCTGCTCCTGTTGGGGTAGTTAGTTCTCCATAATCATTACCAGTTAAAACAAAAGACTTTCCTTTAAAAATTTCTAGAATTGCATTTGTAGGGTTTGGAATAGTTCCATGAGAAAAAGTAGTTAAACCATTACCTATGGAGATATAAGTAGATAATATCTTCGAATTGAAAATCCTTAAATCTTCTAATGCAATTGCACATCCGATTAAATCAGCGAAAGTATCAATACTGGAAGCTTCGTGGAGATATACTTGATCTGATGATTCTCCGTGGATTTTTGCCTCAGCCTCTATCAAAGTCTTTATTGAATCCATAATAAAAGACTTAGAACGAGGGTTTAAATCTAAATATTCTGTAACTTTGGATATATTTTTAATTATTTCAATTCCTTTTCTTTCTTGGATCTTGTCTTGATATTTCAAATAGAATCTAGTTGCAATAAATCCATTAGAATTAACCTTCTCAAATCTGACATCTTTTATTTTGCTCCCGTGAATAATGTCTTCACAGCGGAATATTGAATCAATTACCTTTTTTTTATTTGCTCCTAGATCTATTAATGCAGATAACAACATATCGCCTGACAACCCAGCAATCTGAGCATCGATGATAGCAATTTTCGACAACTTAATACATTATAATAATAATTAAACATAAATTAAAATTACTTATTTTATCAAGATGCTTATCAATAAAATATTTTTTAGTTACTGCTAGCCAAACAAAACATTCTTTTGAAATTTTCAGTAAACTATAATTTATCCAGAAATAATTTCAATTTATGACAATTACAATAGTCGGAGCTGGCAAAGTAGGTGCATCTGTGGCCATAAATTGTGCAATAAGAGAACTAGATGATGTAATACTTTTGGATGTGATAGAGGGTCTTCCCCAAGGTGAAGCAATGGATATAAATCACCAATTATCTGAACGCGGAATAGATTCTCAAATAAAAGGTTCTAATAGTTATGAGGACATGAAGAATTCTGATTTTATTGTACTCGTAGCTGGTATGGGAAGAAAACCTGGAATGACAAGGATGGACTTGTTGAAGATCAACGCTAGTATTGTAAAAGATGTTGCCACTAAAATTTCAACATATGCAAAAAATGCAACATTAGTTGTTGTGACTAATCCACTCGATCCTATGACATATTTGGCGTTAAAAACTACAAAAATCAATAAAAATAAGGTAATGGGAATGGGAGGTATGTTAGATTTATCTAGATTTAAAAGTTTTATTCATGATGCTACCGGTTGTTCCAGGGATTCGATCCAAGCAATGGTGATAAGCGAACATGGTGAGAATATGTTACCTTTAATACGATTTTCTTCAATTGGTGGACTTACTCTAAGTGAATTTTTATCTAATGAACAGTGTCAAGAAATTTTTGAAAAAACAAAGAAAGTTGCTGCAGAAGTAATCGCATTAAAAGGCGCAACAGTCTATGCCCCTGGAAATGCAGTAGCAACCATGATTGAAAGTATGAAAAAAAACAAAAAACAAGTAATTCCTGTTTCTGCCTTTTTGGATGGAGAATATGGGATTTCCGATTTGTGTCTAGGTGTTCCAGTCGTATTGGGATCCAATGGTATAGAAAAGATAATCGAACTAGAGTTAAACAAATTTGAAAGAAAAATTTTTGATTTAGGAGTGACAAGTGTAAGAGAAGCAATTAATTTGATTAACCACAAATAACATAATGGAATTCGAAGAATTATTAAATCAGTACAATAATGGTAATATATCAATTAATGAGCTCAAAAAAAGAATTACCTCTTCCTATATTTACAATATAGGACAAAATATTGCAAAATTAGATATTAATAGAAGTTATAGAAAGGGAATTCCAGAAGTGATATATGCTGCAAATAAAGATTATCCTGATATTGAAAAAATAATTTTAAAAATATTAAAAATTAACAGTACTATTGTTGTAAGTAAGCTCAAAAAGGAACATAAAAGAAAATTAATAAATTTTGTAAAAAAGAAGAATTTATATATGGAAATTGGTAAAAGTAGTTCTACTATTTTTTTATCAAAAATCTCCAAATTTAAATATCTCCATTATAAAATTGGAATTATATCAGCTGGTACCTCTGATATCGGCATAGCAGAAGAATCGAGATTAATGGCTAAAGCAATGAATTGTGACTCAATTATTTCGTATGACATCGGTATAGCAGGAATTCATCGAATATTTCCCACTCTAGAAAAGATGATTGCAGAGGATGTTCAATCCATAGTAGTAGTAGCAGGTATGGAAGGTGCTTTAGCCTCCTTCGTCGCCTCATGCGTAAATGTACCCGTTATTGGAGTTCCTACCTCGGTTGGTTATGGGTTTGGTTCTAATGGTATTGCTGCTTTATCTTCAATGCTACAGAGCTGTGCCCTTGGATTAACTGTAGTAAATATAGATAATGGGATCGGAGCAGGTTCATTCGCTGCATTGATTGCTAATAAAATGAGCATGATAAAAAAACCTATAGTGAATAAAAATGAGTAATAGAACGTTTATAAGTGCTTCTAAAATTCTGCATTTATTATCCAAAAATTGGTGAAAAAACGATAATGAATTATATAAGAACTTTAAAGAGAATTAGAGAAAGAAAAACTAATTATCATAAACGCTCTTCGTTATTATTAAGTAAAAAGATGTTTATAACCATAAAAGTTACAAATCAAAATATTTTAACACAAATAATAGAACCTTCGATCACTGGCGATAAGGTAATTACATCAGCTCATAGTAGTAATTTACCAAAAATCGGATGGAAAGGTTCTTTAAATTCCCTTCCTGCCTGTTACTTAACAGGATTATTACTAGGAAAAAAAGCCATTTTTGAGGGAATTAATAATGCTATACTTTATACAGGTAAGGATACTTTTACGGAAAGGATATCGGCCTGTTTAAAAGGGCTAATAGATGGCGGAATCAAGATACCATCTTCTCAAGACTCTTTTCCAAGCACAGAACGAATTTCTGGAGAACATATATCTGCTTACGCATCAGATTTAAAGTCGGATGCAGGAACTTATCATAAAAGATTTTCTACTATTATAAAAAATGGGTTAAATCCTGAGAATTATAAAACTCATTTTGAGGAGTGTAAAGAAAAAATAATGAATATAGATGTTCAGAATTTTAAAGGAAATGAAGATCATAATATCCACAGTTCTAATAAACACGCTAAGGTAAATCAAACTGATGGGAGACTAAATCAATGAGTCACCAGTTTCGTAGAGAAGAAAAACAGGTAGAATGGAAACCTCGAACAACATTAGGTATGCTTGTTGCAGGTGGAAAGATATCTTCTATGGAACAAGTTTTTGAAAACGGAATGCGTATCCAAGAATCTGAAATTGTAAAACAACTACTTCCTGATATGAAAAGCCAAGTAGTACATGTCGGAATTGTCCAAAAACAAACTGACGCGGGGGAAATGACCAGATTTGATGCATTGGTTGCAGTAGGGAATGAGGGAGGTTGGTTTGGAATAGGTAAAGGAAAGGCAGCACAAATGCGAAATGCGATTGACAAAGCTACCACCGCTTCTTATCTAAATGTTATTCCAATAAAACTTGGATGTGGTAGTTGGGAATGTAGATGTAATCAATTACATTCGATTCCATTTCAGGTATCTGGAAAGGGTGGAAGTGTAACGCTTGAGATATTACCCGGTCCTAGAGGGCTAGGTTTGGTAGCGGGAGAGGATATAAAAAAACTATTAAAATTGGCTGGACTTAAAGATGCATGGACTAAATCCTATGGCTCAACAAATACTATGGCTTCAACCACGAAAGCTATATTCAATGCTTTAAGAAGTACCTATACAGCAGGTTAGTGATGTGATATGGTATATTTAGTTGTTAGAATTCGTGGAATAGTTAATGTTCCAAGCTGGGCAGATAAAACTTTAGAAAATTTAAACCTGAGAAAAAAGTTTAATGCGACCCTAGTTTCAGAAAATAATCAAACCTTAGGAATGTTACGTAAAGTAAAAGACATTGTTGCTTGGAAAACTGTTGATGAATCAATTATTAAAGAACTCTTGGAAAAAAGAGGGAGAAAAAAAAGATTACATACGGTTAAGAATTCTAATCATCCTTCAAATAACCAAACTCTCACTGATTTAGCGACTGTGATTCATAAAAATAATATTAGTTTATCTGAATTAGAAGATATGAAACCTTGGTTTTCATTAAGTCCTCCTAAAGGTGGGTTCAAGAGAAAGACAAAAACTCAATATACTCAGAAAGGTACGCTCGGAGAAAACAACGAATTGATTGATCTAGTAAGGAGAATGATATAAATACTACAAAATTTTATTTATGCAAGAATGATGATGATTTTTCTAATCTTTTCTGTTCATAAAAACAAATTGAGGAGTCTTGATTGTGGCTACTAGATTACGAAAAAGTAGAAGACAACGTGGAACACGATATTGTGGATGGGGACAGATTGGTCAACATAGACAATCCGGTTCCAGAGGTGGTGTGGGACAAGCTGGTAAACATAAACATTTCTGGATACGCACTGTGATTGAAGAACCAGATCATTTTGGACATCCTCAATCTAAATCTCATCATAAAATTAAAGTAAAAAAATGGGCGAATTTGAGAGATTTGGATTTATTATACATTGAACATATCAAAAATAAATCTGCTGAAAGCGAAACTTTAGATTTAACTACGCTTGGAATCAACAAGTTGTTAGGAGCAGGAACGGTCACAACTAAAATGACTGTAAAGGTCGAGCAAATTTCTCGACGGGCAGTTGAGAAAATTAAAGCAATTGGAGGAAATGTAATTTTCAATGAACACAGTTCAGAATGAAGGTTTTATTAGAAAATCAATAAAAACTATATCGAGATATATTCCCCAAGTAGAAAAACCAAAGAAGAAAATATCTTTAACCGAAAAATTTGTTTGGTGTGGTATAGCTGTTTTTGCATACTTGGTAATGGGTCAGGTTCCTCTCTATGGTGTGACAGATGAACCCCAATTCGATTTTCTCGCATTTGCACGTGTCATTTTCGCCGCCCAACAGGGAACTATATTAGAACTTGGAATAGGACCTATTGTAACTGCTGGATTACTTATGCAATTGCTTAAGGGGTCCGACATTTTAAAATTAAATTTCAAAAACCCTGATGATCGAGCCCTTTTTACTTCGGCAACTAAAATTGTAACTATTATTGTGATTATTGCAGAGGGAGGTCTCTATGGAGCAAGTGTCTATGGACCCTTAGTTGCCTCACCTGACTTTGTACCGATTTTGATAGCCCAATTGATATTTACGAGTCTTATTGTAATGCTATTAGATGAATTAATCCAAAAGGGTTGGGGATTAGGATCAGGGATAAGTTTGTTTATTATGGCTGGGGTGGCTCAAACAATCTTATGGAGTGTATTTAGTCCTGTTGCTGGACCTGATGGTCCTGTTGGCATTATTCCTTTTGTAATTGATTCTGCAGCAACTGGAGATCTTTCTGATACTTTCTTTAGAAGTGGTCAGTTACCAAGTATATTTACCTTTATTTTGACTGGAGGTGTTTTGGCCCTTCTTGTATACACACAGGGAATCCATATTGATATTCCAATTGTTTCAACGAAGTATAGAGGCTTTACAGCAGTTTATCCAATTAAACTTCTTTATGTTTCTAATATTCCAGTAATTTTAGCCACAGCATTGGTTGCAAATGCAATTTTTATGGGGCAAATGTTATGGGCAAATTATAATCCACAAAATGATAATCCATTTTTTAACTGGATAGCTCAGTTTGACCCTGGACAACCGCAGACTCCTACCGGTGGATTATTGTATTATATTACCACTCCAAGAGGACTTGATATAGTTGTTCAAGACCCAATTCGGGCAGTAGTGAATATTATCTTTGTAACAGCAATTGTTACTGTATTTGGTCGACTATGGGTGGAACTTGGAGGACTCTCTGCAAAAGCTGCTGCCAAAAATCTCTTAGATGCAGACGTTCAAATACCTGGTTTCAGAAGATCACAGAACTCTGTACAAAATGTGTTGGATAAATATATTCCCTCCGTAACCATAATTGGTGGTATTGCAATTGGACTCTTAGCTTCGGTTTCGGATGTATTAGGTCTTTTTGGTGGGGGAATAGGCCTCTTGTTGATGGTAGATATTTTAGTAAACTATTACAACTTATTAATCCGAGAAAAAGTTGATACTACTATGCCCAAATTGGCGGCTTTAATTGGTAGAAAAGACTAAACGCGTCGTAGTGGTTGGAATACCAGGAGTTGGTAAAACCACTATTGTTTCTGGTGTTAAAAGTTCACTCGAAGAAGAGGGAATAAAAATTAATTTGGCAGAATTTGGAAAAATAATGTTAGAAGAAGCAACTAAGTTAAAAATTAAAAATAGAGATGAAATACGTCGCCTTTCTATTGAAGATCAGAAAAAATTGCAAAATCTTGCTGCCAATAAAATTTCAAAAATAGAATCAGATATAACAATAATTGACACACATTTGTTTATAACCACTAAAGAAGGATATTATCCTGGATTACCTCTAGAATTATTAAATCATCTAAAACCAACTAATCTGATATTATTAATTGCAAATCCTGAAGAAATTTATCATAGAAGACAAAATGACACTTCTAGAGAGAGAGATATAATATCAATGGATTCTATAAAGAATGAAATTGACGTGTCAAAGATGCTAATTTCTTGTTGTTCAATCATATCAGGTGCTCCATTTAAAATTCTTGCGAATCAGGAGGGTGCTATTACAGATTGTACTCAACAAATGGTTTCATTAATATTGGACACATGAAAAAAAGACATGTAATATGTATTTAGGTGATCTTATTTTACAAATTCCTGGACTTACTCCAACATATACTAAACATCCAATCTTTCCAGATCTATTTTCTGCTATGATTGTAGCTGCGGTAATATCTATTGGTCTAAATTTTGCGTTCGCAATTTTGCGAAAAAAAACTACTGATATTGATAGACTATCAAAAGTGATGAAAGAAACAAATGCATGGAGAAAAGAATACACCGATGCTATTAGAAAACAGGATAAAGTTAGAATTAATGAGTTAAAGAAAAAGCAAGCCTATGTTAATAAAATGAGTTTAGAGATGCAACAACAACAAATGCGACCTATGATGCTTTATATGATACCTTCATTTATGCTCTGGATTCTTGTATTTCCATCTATATTTGGTCAAACTGTGGCTATTTCACCACTTCAGATCCCGTACATAATGTGTACAGAAGAAAATGTTAAATTAGATGCTGCCATTGATGAAAATGGTCAGCCCAAGGGTGTATGCAATATCCCTGGTGAAGTTTTTTTATGGGGTTGGTTTCTTATTACCTCATTGGGAACTAGTGGCCTTGTCTCCAAGTTAACCAAAACCTCACTTCCAAGTATGACATAAATTGGTTACATCTAATTATAAAAATAAAATATTAAATAGTATTGTAATATCTGGTTGGCCAGCGGTAGGTAAAACCACTATTGCTACAGAATTGGCGAAAGAGTTTGGGTACAAACATTACAATGGTGGTGATGTATTAAAAATCTTGGCGGCAGAAAAAGGTTACTCAGTATCTGGAAATGATTGGTGGGACACGGAGGAAGCAAAAAATTTCATGGAAGAGAGAGAATCAAACTCTTATTTTGATATTGAAGTAGATAGGAAATTGGTAGAAATAGTTAGAATGGGAAAAGTTGTAGTGACTAGTTATACTTTGCCATGGTTAGTTCCAGAATCAATTAAAATCTGGTTAAAAGGATCAAGAAGTAACAGAATTAAAAGAATGGCAAAAAGAGATAATTTGAACCTTAAACACGCAAGAGACGTGATTCAACAACGTGATGATAATAATGTACGTATCTATAATAATTTATATGGATATGAGTTTGGAAAAGATCTTTCTGTTTTTGATTTTGTTTTAGATACTGATTTACTAAATCTTGATTCGCTCCTTTTAATATCAAAAAAAATTGTAAAACATTTATGTATTTAGTTATATCTACTTTCTTTAATAATAATAAAGATTTAAATTATTAATATTCTATAAATAATATTTTTAACAATGGATTTACAACGTAATAAAAAACTCATTCAATTTAATAATTTAATTCAATTATCAGAAAGTGTAACGGACTATAGATATGGTTATTATCCTTATGATAGACCCATCCCAGTATTATTTGATTATGGTTTAGTATTAATAGATAAGCCATCAGGTCCTACTAGTCATGAAGTAGCATCTTGGGTCAAAAGGATACTGAATATAGATAAATCAGGCCACAGCGGAACATTAGACCCAGGGGCTACAGGTTTACTACCAATGGGATTGGGGGAAAGTACTAAAGCACTCTCAATTTTATTATTAGGACCAAAAGAATACTATTCCATTGCTCGATTTCACTCCCACTTTGATATAGAACTCCTTGAAAAAGTATTATCGGAATTTCATGGCGATATATATCAACGTCCTCCACAGCGATCATCAGTAAAGAGAATGACACGAATACGTAGAATTCACGAAATAGAATATGTAGAAGAAAACGATAAACTTATTCTTCTTCGAATATTATGTGAAGCTGGGACATATATAAGAAAATTAATTTATGATATTGGAGAGATTATGGGTTCCGGAGCTTCTATGGTTGAACTTCGTCGTACTCGAGTCAGTCATTTCTTTGAGAGAGATGGTCTAATCAAACTTCATGATTTATACAATGCTTTCTATCTGTACAAGCAGAAAAATGAGGAGGAAAATCTTAGGAATATGATAAAGCCTATTGAGATATGCTTTAAGGAACTCCCAACAGTTATTATTAGAGATACAGCAGTGGATGCTCTTTGTCACGGTGCACAACTAGCCATCCCAGGAATTTCCGAGATTTCACCATCTATTCAAAAGGATGATTTGGTAGCTATATACAGTATAAAAGGAGAGATAGTAGGAATAGCCCAGTCTCTTATGAATATAAATGAAATTGTTTCGAATAAAAATGGTATTTCTTTTACCATGAAGCGACTCATTATGAAACCAAATACATATCCTAAAGGTTGGCGTTAATAATTTGTAAATAGTAAGTTACCCAATTCGATTGAAATAACCAGGTAAAACTTTCGAGATAACGAATTGAATTAAATAGTTTCTCCTATACCTGGAGTCTTTTTATCTAAATTAGCAATTTTTTTGGCAAGATTTTCCATTGTTCCCGGTATGTGACAGTTACACATACAATCAGCACATTCTACATGGTTATTTCTTTTACAATAATGAGAAATTTCTGCACTATTCATTATCAATAGAAAAATTCCTGATACCTTATTTTTATTTTATCATAATGAAATATTATACTAAAATTAACATTAGAAAATTTTTTCCAATAGATTATATTTTCCACTTTATTCTTTTATTATAATTTAATAAAATCGAATGCCGGGGTAGCCTAGCCTGGTAGGGCGCAAGCCTGGAATTGTCAAGAAAGCTTGTGACTGCAAGGTCTCGAGGGTTCGAATCCCTCTCCCGGCGCCATAGTTAAGTCTGTACTATTTCCAACCATCATTCAATTATTCAACTTAATCAGATATTGTTTTATTATAGAAATTCTTTATATAGGATTCCTTTTCCAGTTTGTATGAAATAAATATTCAATGAATGAATAACTATTCTGATTTGTAGATAAGGATGTAATTTACACATACTCGGTAGGTTCTTACATCTCTTGTCTTATTCTCTAAATAGGTGTTAAACCAATACTTGAATAGGAGGCTCATATTTGTATATCTAAAGTCATAAAAATACTTTATATAGTTTGAAAAATTGTGTATTAATTCGTATACCCATAATATTTTATTCGTATTTGTTCTAGTACCATGTTAAAATATGACAATTTTTTATACTTCAATTTTCATGTTTATTCATGAATTAAACTAATCAATTTAGTTATTAATGTAAGGGAACATAATCTCCACTCTAAAATATTCAGCGACGTGTATTCATATTTGCATGCCATTATTAATTTATGGTACAATATAGACAATAAAACTTGCGCATATAACTCCAATGATAATCAATGCAGTTAAAATAATTCCCTTTTTCGTAACTTTCTTCCTAGTTTCCCTATGTTTATTCAAACGAATTATTGTAATTGGCTTATTAATTTATTTTTTGTCTCTAAAAAACTAAGAATAATTCTTTAATATTTCGGTTTTTTTCGTAATCTTCTCTCAAGTTTCGCAAACTTTTTGCTACCGGATCTCTTTTCACTATAAGCATGGGTTTTTTTAAAATCTTTCTTCATCCATTTTATATTTTTATAACTTTAATAAATACTTACAATTATTATTAAATCTGAGTTTAATTGATCATAAATATAAATTAATATTTATAAATTCATATATTTCCTAACAAATATGACCTTTATATACCTAAGCTGTCTAAAGTTTTTATAATCTAGCACATAATTTATGTTGTGGAGAATGTCTGTATTTTAGGTGCTGGGAGTACCAAATATGGTAAGATTAATCAAGATATCATAGAAATAGCTCTTGCGGCCTCAGTTGATGCAATTAAATCGGCAGGAATATCACCTATAGATATTCAAGCTGGATATCTTTCAAATGTTTTTGGTGTTGCCGATAAACAAGTACATATGGCTCCAGTAATTATGAGCAATTTAGGAATTTCACATGTTCCGGGTTTGACTATTGAATCAGCATGTGGATCTGGTTCTGTGATGTTTAGGGAAGCATTTGCAAATATACGTGCGGGATTTTACGATTGCGTATTGGCATTAGGGGTGGAAAAAGTAACTCATACTGGAACAAGTCAGAGTACTACTCTTTTTTCTTATTGTTCTGATTTCTTTTATGAAGGTGGAAATGGTGCTTCATTCCCTGGCTTGTTTGCTTCAATTGCTCGAGCATATATGACTAAGTATAAAGCAAATGAAGAAGATCTGGCCCATGTTGCTGTAAAAAACCATGAAAATGGATTATTGAATCCTAAGGCCCATGTAAGGAAGAAGATAACAGTTGAAGATGTCCTTAACTCACCCGTAGTTGCTTCTCCATTAAAATTATATGATTGTTGTCCATTTTCAGATGGAGCCTCTGCAGTAATTCTCTGTAATGAAAAGTTTGCAAAAAAAAGTGGAAAACCCTATATTCAAGTTATAGGATCGGGTAGAGGAGGTTCCCCTGCCGCAGTTCAAGGTAGAAGTGATATATCAACTATTCCCGGTACAGTTATTGCTGCTAATCAAGCTTATAGAATGGCTGGAATATCTGCTCATGATGTGGACTTTGCTGAAGTTCATGACTGTTTTACAATTGCAGAGATTATAGATGTCGAAGATCTCGGTTTTTTCCCGAAAGGTAAAGCTGCGAGAGAAATAAGAGAGGGAGCTACTTCCAGAAAAGGAAAGATTCCGATTAATCCATCAGGAGGATTGAAATCAAAAGGTCATCCTATAGGAGCTACTGGAATAGGTCAAATTGTTGAAGTTTTTGAACAGTTCTCTGGACAAGCGGGAGAAAGAACTATTAAAGATGCAGAAATTGCATTAACTCATAATTTTGGAGCGACGGGTGCTAGTGCTGCAGTTCACATTTTTAAAAAGGTGAATTAAAGCAAATTGAACAATTCTAATAGTATAAACGTAAGAGACAAATTTATTGCCTCTGCGAAGAAATCCAAGATATTAACACGGAAATGTAAAGATTGTAACACAATAAACCTCGCTACGATATTGTATTGTGAAAAATGTCATGGTAAAAATTTTAATTTAATTGAATATCCGGGCGAAGGTTATGTGACTACCTTTACTATTCATACAGTTCCTCCTGAAGGATTTGAGGATGTAGAGAGTTATGCTTGGGTTGTTTTTACTCTTGATGACATTTTAGTTCGCGCGTCTGGATTTTTACCTAATATTAAAAAACCATCAGATTTACCCATTGGTTCAAAGGTGAATGTTCAGGGGTTTGATGAAAAACATGGATTAGTCTTGAAAAAACTTTGACCTAAATATTTATTTAAAATTAGTTAATCACGAGAACTAAAATTTATGAAATCAATTTGTCTAGTTAGATTAACTATAACCTTAACATTCTATTATTTTATTAAAAATTGATGGATAAATATCCTCAGTTAAAGACAAAACTCTCTAATGCAAGTACTGTTGTTAACAACCAACTTGCAAAGCTGAGGACGATGGACAGCCGATTTCATACCTTAGAAGTTGATTTAAATAATAAAGTCATTATAAATTTAAGGAATGGTGATAAGGTACGTGCACAAGTATTAGCAAATGAATTAGTACAGATTAGAAAAATCAAATGTACAACTCAAAAACTATTGATGAGTTTGGAAGTCATAATAATAAGATTTTCTACAGTATCAGAATTTGCTGAAATTCTTGATACTATTAATCCTATGATCGAGACAATTAGTGATATTAAGAATGATATAAATAGAACTGTTCCCCTTGCTTCTAGTATTATTTCGGAAATGTCAACATTAGCATCAGATGTCTTGATGGAGGCAAATGTGAATGTGGATATCGATCATATCTCTATCCCAGTTAATTCTGATGCACTAGAAATTCTTAATGAAGCACAAAATATCATGGAAGAAGAAACAAAGTCAAAACTTCCAGACATACCTATTAGCATTAATCACAATGCTAAATATCCATCAAAGAAAAATGACCTTTTTACTAAAAACTCGGAAGTATTATTAGAAGCTTAAGCCAAAAGATTATTTCGATCACTATCCATTACATCAATTGTATAAAAAACTTTACAAAGTAGTTTTAATTACATGTTATTCATAACCGGTGCAATGGAGCGAGTACAATCACAAATAGTTAGTAAGACAGGACCTAAACGTGGAAGTATTCTCGAATCCGCCTCTCGAAGGGTGCGAATGATATTTTCTGTTATGGCTAGCCCAAATCGTATCGATATTCTTCGAATTCTTTATTCTAAAGGGCCTTTGACTTATTCTGAATTAAAATCTCTTGCTGGCTTCAAGTCCAAAAAAGAATCAGGCAAGTTCGCATATCATTTAAGAAAATTACTACGTCAATCCTTGGTATCTCTTAATAAAGCAGAGAGACGATATACAATTACTAACCTCGGTAAATTAGTCTTGAGTCTCGCACGTCAAATTGAAGAAAGGTCTATTATAGAAAGTGGTAAATTATATGTGAGGACTACAAAACCCTCAATTGAAGAATTCGATTCTAATAAAATAATCCAATCTTTAGTCAGAGAAGCTAATATGCCCTTAGAACTTGCTCATAAAATTACAGAAGAGGTCGAAAATAAAATTTATAAACTTCAAACCTCTTATCTTACATCTTCACTTATAAGGGAAATGACTAATTCAATATTAGTTGAGCACGGATATGACGATTATAGAAATAAGCTTGCAAGATTAGGCTTGCCTCCATCCGATATGGTATCTCTTATTCATGACACGAGTATTAGTAATATGGAAATTCCCGATCTTGTTGTTAAAACATCAGAATCAATTTTTACAGAGTATCTTTTGAACAGTTCTTTACCAAAGGATATTGTTGATATGCACTTGACTGGAGAGATCAATATTGGTAAGAGTGGATTTTGGAATATTATTCCGGATGTGATTTTTACTAATATCAATTCTATAATCAATATTTTTGAAGATATTAAAGGACGATATCTGACAATCTCTAGGATCGTTCAAGCTAATACAATGCTAACATCTTCTTCTGTTGTTTCAATTATTCTTTCCTTATTAAGCAGGGAAGCCTCAAGAGAAATTGTTATTGAAGGATTTTTAGATTTTATCCAAAAGAAAAGCGAAACAGGTACAATCTTGAGAGATAATATAGAAAATATTTTCTTTTTAACCTCTACTATCTCCTCCTATGGATCGTTCTCTCCCCGTATAACATTATCTATAAACTCCAGTAATTATGATATTTCTATTGTTAATTCGCTCTTAGAGGGGTATGAAAAATATATATCCATTACAGCCATTCCTACCATAGCTCTTTCCTTTGTTTATGATGATCTTGATCGTATTGATCCTTTTATTGATAAACTTGTACAGCTTGCCAAATCCGGAGGGATAATATCTTTTTCAAAAAAGAAAGTTCGCTCAAGATACGGATTATGTAAATCTGAAGAAATGCCGCCCACAAGTACAGTTGTCGTATTACAATCTTTATCAATTAATCTCCCAAGAATAGCATATCAATCGAATAAAGATGAAACCTATTTCAGGGCAAGATTGGCAATATTATTAAAGCCTCTTCTTTCCATAATAACTCAACGTTTTCTCTCAATTTTGAATTTAATTCAAAATGGAACAATTCCTATAGTAAGTCAAACAACATCTAATTTGCAATTGGGAAAAATCGATGCTATGGTAAATCTAGTAGGAATTCAGGAATCTGTTTATGATATTTTAGGATATCATCCTGAAAATAGCGATGGTCAGAATGTGATAAAAAAAGTTATTCAAACTGCTGTTGATATAATCAATGAGAAGAACAAAGAAAATCAAGGAAATGCAGAAATTAGGATAACAATGCTAAAAGACGATAGTACGTTTCGATTTAAAGATTTGGATGTTGAAAAATATGGAAAATCATTAACAAATAATACTGACAAAAATAAGAGCTATTCTCAAGGATTAGTTCTCAATGGCGAAAAAATTGTCTCAGATTCCATTGATTTGGAGCGAATAATAGAATATTATTCATCTGTTGAAGGACTTTTAAAAGGAGGTGTTTCTATTGATTTGGATATTACAAACGTTAGTGATAAGAATGATGTAAAAAAGGTTATTAAATCATCTGCTAAGCTTCCTTTTTTTTATCTTGCTCAGGACTTCTCCATATGTAATATCTGTGGAGAACGTTTTTTTATCTCTGATTTAAAAGTTTGTAAGAAATGTGATTCTTTTAAAATTTCGTCTATTTTGACCTAAATTTTCTATTTTTTTTCTTGAACTTTAGTCACGTTCTGTCATACTAACAAAAAATTTGAGTCGTTATTTTCTAATATATTATTATGTAGAATCCGTAGAGAAAAGTAAACTACTTTGCTGATAGAATTTTTAGCTAATTATGTTGCATAATAATAAAATTTAAGTGTTATATCATTTAAGATATAGATTGAAATTGGACGGCGAATTATATGGGAGTATCAGAAATAGATAAAACTAAAAATAAATCAGTATTTAAAATAAAAAAACGAGATGGCAGAGTAGTCAATTTTGATGAATCAAAGATAGCACAGGCAATCTATAAAGCTTTAATTGCAACAGGGAAACCTAATTTTCAATTAGCAGAGGGGCTAGTTAAAAAAGTCTTAACGAAAATGACCCTCAATAGTAGCTCATTTGATAAATCTTTCATACCCAGTGTTGAGGATGTTCAAGATATAGTTGAGTCAATCCTTATTGAAGAGGGATTATCTGATACTGCAAAAGCTTACATTCTTTATAGACACGAAAGGAGGAAAATAAGAGAAGATAAAATAAAAATCCTTAATAAGAAAAACCTTGATGAGATCGATAAGGATTTTGATATAAATTCTCTACGTGTCTTATCTTCGCGATATCTTTTAAGAAATGAGAATAATGAAATTATTGAAGCTCCTAAGCAGATGTTTGAACGTGTTGCTATTCTGGTAGCTATACCTGACCTCTTACATGACCCACTTATCTTTCATCTATCTGGTGGATATGAGCAAAATATTGAAGAGGCTACTGCATATTATGATAAAATAAGTGACTTTGATCATAAACTAAAGATAGGATCATATTACTTGAACAAATATCATTTTGAATCAATTATTAGATTATACATACATTTAGCTTCTAAAGGACAGATGAAAACTTCTTTTAAAGATCTTTTAAAATTAATTTTCCAAGGCAGGTTTAGCTCTTATGAGGACAGGATAAAAGAATATTATGCCTTAATGGTATCTAAAGATTTTCTTCCCAATACTCCTACATTAATGAATGCTGGTGCTCGTTTAGGACAACTTTCGGCATGTTTTGTTTTGGATATGCCTGATGACATGGAAAAAATCATGAAAACATCTTCTGACGCAGCCATGATTTTTAAATCTGGTGGAGGTGTAGGAATTAATTATTCTGATTTGAGACCAGAAGGTGATATAGTTGCATCTACCTCAGGAGTCGCTTCTGGTCCTGCTTCCTTTATGCGTATTATAGATACAATTACAGATGTTGTTAAACAAGGTGGCAAAAGACGTGGAGCAAATATGGGGATTCTGGAAGTATGGCATCCAGACATCGAAAAATTTATTACAGCAAAAACAAAACCTGGTGTTTTTGAAAATTTTAACGTCAGCGTTGGTTTATGGGAAGATTTTTGGGAGGCACTTATTAATACTAATAATAATAATAAATATACTCTAAGAAATCCACGGACACATGAGCCACTCAAACAGATAGATTCCCATCAACTGATTGATCTTATATCCTTAAGTGCGTGGAAGAGTGCAGAACCAGGTATTATCTTCTTTGATAACATAAATAAATACAATCCATGTATTAAAGCAAAAGAAGGACGTCTTAGAGCTACAAACCCTTGTGGAGAACAATCATTATATCCATATGAATCTTGTAACCTTGGGTCCATTAACTTATCAAATTTTGTAAAACGCAAGGCAGATGGAATGTATGATTTTGATTGGCCCAGGTTTGAACAAGCTATAAGAATCTCTTCAAGATTTTTAGATAATGTTATAGATGCCAATAAATATCCTGTTGATGAAATAGACTACAATACAAAACTTACAAGGCGAATAGGATTAGGAATAATGGGAATAGCAGATCTTTTATTTTCATTACGAATTCCTTATACTTCTCAAGAAGGATACGAGTTCATGAATAAACTTGCTGAAACTTTAACTTATTATAGTATGGAAGAAAGCGTAGCAATTGCTAAATCAAGAGGTTCATTTCCATTGTTCAAAAAAAGTGACTATGTAGCAGAAAAAATTCCTGTCGCTGGCTATTATGAAACACCCAAACAAAATCATTCTTATGATTGGGATTCTCTAATTGAAAAAATTCAGAAATATGGCATTCGTAATGCGTGGACTACCACTATAGCACCCACTGGCACTCTCTCTATGATAGCAGATTGTTCTAACGGAGTAGAACCAGTCTTTGCTTTGGTTTTTGAAAAACGAGTAACTGTAGGTCGATTTTTCTATACTAATAAAATATTTGAAAATGTATTAAAAGAAAATGGTCTGTATAATGACGATATCTTAACAAAAATAGCAAATAATTACGGATCAGTTAGAGGATTAAGTGAGATACCACAATGGATGCAGTCCTTATTTACAACAGCAATTGATATTCATTGGACAGATCATATAATGGCGCAATCTGTCTGGCAAAGATGGATAAGTAATGCTATAGCGAAAACTATTAACATGCCAGGTGATGTAACAGTCGAGGACGTCAAATCATCTTATCTCCTCGCTCATGAACTGGGATTAAAGGGTGTTACTGTATATCGAGATGGTTCACGAAATGAACAAGTTTTACATATTACAGGGACTAATACCTTAGAAAAATCGTTTATTGTAAAACCTAGTAACTATGTCAAGGAATACATTCAATCACAAATAAAAGAACCATATGTTATTCAATATGTTTCCAAGCTAATTGAAACGAAGGATGTTGAAGTAACTAATGATGTTGTAGATGACATACCACTATCGACACAAAAAAAGTATAAAGATACAGAGTCTATAGAATTCAGACAAAAACCTCCTCCAGAAATTTATGAAGACGAGATTTGTCCATCATGTCAATCCAAACTTATCATTACTGAAGGATGTAATATGTGTATTGAATGTGGATTTAGTAGTTGTGTATCAAGTTAACACATATGTGAAATCCCCTTTTTTATTTGAAAGAATAAAATCAGTTATTTTAAACTCATAATTTAATAATTTCTAAATATAGGAACTAAACTAAAGCCAAAACTAAATAAGAGAATATGAATTCCTAAAAAGGATCCTCATTTAATATTAAAGCCAATAAAGCTGAACGTAACTCCTTTCCATATGCCGCCTGTTTAAAATAAATTGCATTCTTAGTATTGTCTATCGTATGCGAAATTTCATCTAATCTCGGTAAAGGATGCATAATTGACAGGTCGATTTTAGCATTATCTAATATTTTTTCATCTATTCTATAAGTGCCTTTTACTTTTTCATATTCCTGAGTATCAGGAAATCTTTCTTTTTGTATTCTGGTAACATATAGTACATCAAGTTGCGGAATTATATCATCAAGATAATCGTAATGCTTGATGTTCATGATCCTTTCAAATTCAAAAATAGACTCCTTTCTAATTGCCAAGCTAGGTGGAGAGATTAAATGTACATTTACATGATAATTTTTTAATCCATACAATAAAGAGTATACAGTTCTACCATATTTTAGGTCACCAACTATTCCAATTGTCAAATTATCTATCCTACCTTTTTCCTTGAAAATCGTATACAAATCCAGCATTGCCTGTGTTGGATGTTCTTCACTTCCACTTCCTGCATTAATAATGGGATTAGACGAAAGCTCAGCGGCATATCTGCTTGAGCCATCCCGTGCATGTCTAAGTACGATAACATCAGAATACAAATCTATTATTCTTATAGTATCAGCGAGGGATTCGCCCTTTTCTATAGCTGAAAATTTTGAATCAAAAATTCCTATCGAACTTCCCCCCAGAGATGCCATAGCAGCTTCAAAACTCATTCGGGTGCGAGTGCTGGGTTCGTAAAAAATATAACCTAATGTTCTTCCTTTGCCTAGTTCACTTTTTTCTTCAGGTTTTAATTGTTGAATTTTATCTGTTGAATCAAATATAAATTCTAAATCATTTCTCGAAAAATCCCTAATTGAAACTATATCTTTACCAAAAAAATGATTTTTATTAAACATAAATAAAAAGAGAATAAGGACTACTTAATAATATTTTTTTATTAAATTTAGAATTTGATTAATGTTTAAAGGAATTTTATGTTCAAATATTTATTTTATTTATTTTTTTGGAGGAGTTTCTAACAATTAGCCTAACGATTCTAATGTATATCCTGCCATTCTTTTTTCCATTATTGAATTGAAAATATCCCTTTCGTTCAATACTGAAATTCCGGTTTTATTGCCTATGATTTCGATTAATATGATCCAATCAGGATTCTCTAATGAAACTTTATATCTAGTAAGTTTATTTGCAATAGATGATATAATTTCTTTACTACTTATTGATGTATGTCTTTTTTCTATTGATATTCTAAATGATTCATTTACTTTAATTTTCTTCAATGCAAGGTTAACTCCTACTATTTCAATATTTTTAACATCTGTATAGAGAGTTTTCTCAATAGGTATCACTCTTAATATATATCTAAATTGCCAGGGTTCTTCAGTCAATAATTTCTTGAACTTAGTTATTAGTTCAAATGGATTTAAATTAGCTAATGCAAGAATTATACCAGAGACATTTTGAATTTCTATTATATGTCCTTCAAACCCAAACCGTTGAAGAATCACATTTAATTCATCAACTGCATCATATTCTCTATGTCTGTAAGTAGTAACCAATAAATTAAAATTCATTATTATAATTAATCTAAAATTTCGTAAATAGTTTCCGATTTTATGACTCCCTCTCTAACTATCTTGATATTTGAAGTAGACACATCAACTATCGTTGAACCTTTTAAAGAAAAATGATTGTTAGATTTCTTTTCATCTCCAATTACGATAGCATCATATCCAACCAGTTGAGACTTCATGACCTCCTTAGCATATAAACAAGGTTTTTCATTTGAGATATTAGCACTGGTCCCAACTAAAAAGTTGCAAAGATTTAACAAATTTAATGTTTCGGTATTATTAGGAATTCTCATACCAATGGTTTGTTTACCAGCCGTAATAATTTTTGGAATGGAGTTATCTTTTAAAGGACCTATGATAGTTAAAGGACCAGGCCAAAAAGAATGGGCTAATTTTCTTCCAATTTCATCTAAAATCATTATTTCTTTGACATGACTAATATCACAAGTTAGAATAGGTAGAGCTTTCTCTAGTAAACGATTCTTTAATTTAAAAATTTTTTCTACGGATTTTTTGTTATAGGGATCACAACCTAAACCATAAATAGTATCTGTAGGAAACACAATTATTCCTCCATTGCTAATTATTTCTTTACATTGGATCAAGTCCTCTTCTTTTTTACCATCCAGTATTATCATTTTATTTCTAGATTTATTTTGTAATAAAGGAAATGTTCATTATATAATTTACTTAATTAATGGATGTCTTTAATTTAAGAATTATTTGTTCAATTTCTGAAATAATGTCTTCTAATTTATTTGGATCACTTCGTACCGTACCTCCAGCAGCAAATTTATGACCTCCTCCGTCAATTAAATTTAAAGCAATTGCATTACAATCAATTTTATCATTATTTCTTCTAATACTTATTTTCCCATTTTTTCCATAAAATATAGCGACATCTGCATTGGTGAGATTGAATACCTCTTCTGAAAATAAGCTAGTTTGGATATATGGTGATGACCTAACAAATACAACATTCAATTCATTAATTTTCTTAATTTTTAAATCACTTAGTACTAGCTTTTTATCTGCATCTCTCATGGTTTCATATTTTGTATAATCCTCGCTCATATCAATATCCCATAATATTCCATTTGATATCTTTTGAGCAAGTTTTGCTAATCTTTCATATGAGTCATTAAAATTTAGGTAATATCTTATAATTTCTGGTAATGGAGTAAGATAGTTAGACTTAGTAAAAAAATCTATTGTATGTGCTAAATTAGCTAAATGTTTAGCATAAGCATTATCCAATAAAAAACGTTCATACATCAATTCAGCTGCACATTTGATTCCTGAATTATCTAATATTAACTCAACAAATGGATTTACTTCAGCTATTGTATTTTTAGACCATGGATGATGATCAACCCAGATAACTTCATTATGTGATTTTTTGCAACCTAAAAAAGTACTTTTAAAAATACTTAACAAACTATCGTTAAAACCGAGATCTGAAACAATAAAAATATTTTTCTCACCTGATTCATTTGAAAAAAAAATTTGATTAATTATTTTCATAAAACTTTCTTTGCTGTAATCAAGAAAAAAAGTTCTCGCTTGGGGAAACCGAATTAAACCGATAGAAGAAGAAAAGATACCATCAACATCCGATTCATGAGAAAATAATGTAACTTTCATTATTTTGTATTAGTTTTATTTTCTTATAAGTATTGATTATATTAATACTCAAGCATAGTCTCAAGGTCGTTCAATTAATGTTTTCTAATTCATAGTATGTTTTTGTCTCTATTTTGAGAATGATCTACCACATCTGAATATCTGATCTTTATAATATAACACTTTAATAATATATATTTAAATCTCTCTTTGCATTTATGTATCAAGTAATTATTATGGAATCTATTTGCTATTCTCAAGCCTGTAAATCTATTGCACTGAAATTGGAAAGTAATAGTCGTATGTCCCTAAAAGAAATCAACAAAATTATTAGTTTAACATGTTCTGCTTATAAATTGACTGTCGTTCCAAAAAAAGAACATATCATACCTTATCTTCCAAAAAATAGTAATTACAGAGATGTTTTACTAGTTAAACCAGCCAAAACTGCATCTGGTGTTGCAGTAATTGCAGTTATGCCAAAACCGTATGACTGTCCACATGGTAAATGTATTTATTGTCCTGGTGGACCGCAATATAATACTCCAATGAGTTATGTTGGAACAGAACCCGCCACAAAAATAGCACAGTCTTTTGAATATGATGCATATTATCAGATAAAGTCAAAACTTAATCAACTCTATCAACGAGGACATAATATTACTAAAATTGAACTAGTAATTGTAGGTGGAACGTTTCCATTCATGCCAGAAAATTACCAGAGAGAATTTGCTAAAAAATGTTTCGACGCTCTAAATGATGATCTTTCTTCGACTACTCTAGAGGAATCTTGTAGAAAAAATGAACAAGCGAAGATTCGATGTGTAGGGTTTACAGTTGAAACAAAACCAGATTATTGTAAAGAAAAACACTTAGATTTGATGTTAGAACTAGGAATAACAAGAATTGAAATAGGTGTCCAAACATTAGAGGAGAATATCTATAAAGTAGTTAACAGAGGACACAATTTAACGGATGTTAAACATTCCTTCCAAATTGCTAGAAATTGTGGATACAAAATTGTCGCACATATGATGCCTGGTCTGCCTGGATCTACAGTAGAAAGTGATATTAAGGGATTTAAAACATTGTTAGAAAATGATTTATTTAAACCAGATATGCTTAAAATATATCCAACTTTAGTTCTAAAAAAAACTGGATTATATAAATTGTATATGAATAAAAAGTATGATGCTTATACCGAAGAAGATATAGTAAATATTCTTGTTGAAGTAAAAAAGTTAATCCCACCATGGGTTAGAATAATGAGAATTCAAAGAGAAATTGAAACTTCAGATATTATAGCGGGACCAAAAAAGGGAAATATACGGCAAATAGCTATAAAAAAATTAAAGGACTTGGGCTTGAAATGTAATTGCATAAGATGTCGAGAAGCAGGACTACAACAACTTGAAAATTTTAATCAAGATGAAATAATACTCAATAGAATCGATTACGTTGCATCGGAAGGAAAAGAAGTATTTTTATCTATGGAAAATAGAGAGAAAAATTTATTGTTTGGGTTTCTGAGATTGAGAAATATTCCATTTTCTCATAGAAAGGAATTACATTATGTCAATAATAAAACTTCTGCGATCATCAGAGAATTACATGTCTATGGACAAGTAGTAGATGTTGGACAAAAAAAAGGGTCTTTAGCATTTCAACATGCTGGTCTTGGTTTGCGCTTAATGAAAGAAGCAGAAAAAATATCGCAAGATGAGTTTCAAGTAGATACAATTTCTGTCATCAGTGCAATTGGAACTCGGGCTTATTATCGGAAATTAGGATATCTTCAAAACGGTCCCTATGTTACAAAGCACTTGAAATAATTATATTGCTTTCATTAAACATATAAAAAGTTATCATATATAAAAGATATACTCAATCCAAAAAGAGTACTCTATATACCTTTCTTAAATTTAATCCAAAAATTCTTTTTTGGAATTGTATATTAACTTCATATCAAATAAATTACATCTTATTTTATTGTAATAAAAATAAGGATCTATGCACTACGGGATTTTATTTGTCCAATTAATATTT
>DASUCH010000097.1:0-6848 GCA_035762785.1 Nitrososphaeraceae archaeon
TCACTAAATTAAAAAAGATGAAAAACTTATTTTTACATATTGGTGGATTATAATTTATTTCTTTTGCAATGATTTTGATATATCCAATCTCTACATCTTTTCAAAGTATATTGAAAATCAATATCTACTTGCAAAGAAATAGTAAATTTATCTTATAATAATGCCTAAACATCAATTTATAGACGACCAATTAATAAGGCAAATTATAATAATAAAAACAAATTTCCTAATATAAGATATAGACAATTAAGATTTCATTTATCTTTAGAATTTATAGGTTTTACATGGTTTACATATTCAAATTTTATTGTAAATATTTTCTAATTGACTTACGACATTTACTGGATAATGTGTTTCGGGTAATCTGTCTATATATTCGAATTTATAGTTCAGAACCTTTAATCCACATGCAAGAGACTCTAATGCAGTTTTACTATAGTTTTCAAGTATTTTTTCATTAACAATTCTTACATCTACATAAATATCATATTTTTTTAAAAAATTGGGGATTTCTTCATACAATAAAGGTGTTTTTGTCCTGTCAAACACATCTATTTTTAGTCTAACATTATTTATTTTACAATATTCTAGCGTCTTTTGAATATCCCCAGTTGCAGTTTTTATGGTTAAAGCACTATTCGTTGGTCTTTTATAATTATCATTTCTTTTGGAGAAATGATCTAAATCAATTGGATTTGGAAGATATTTTGCATGAGGTACTAATGTTAAAAGATCGGGTGTTGCGACTAGTATATCATTAGCTAATTTCTGAGATTCCATTGAGAATGACTTGTAATATCCTCTTTTAACAAGCCACAACCTATTTTTTATTTTGTGTACAAATAATTTTTTTTTATTTGTAATATTTTGTAAAATAGAAATTTTAGAGCTATCTTTCTTCTTGAAGCCGCGTATATCCGTACCGTGATAATGAAAAATAATTTTTTTTGAATTACCAAATGTTTTGCGTATTGTAAATACTAATGCTTCATTACTATGTATATGGACTATATCCGCATTTTTAGCTTCAGAAATACAATAGTCTACAAAATCAGCAGGCTTAACTACATCAACATAATCTTTATAAAATTTTAATATTCCAAATTTATCCATTTTATAAGATGACAAAACTTTTGACTCTATCCCATTCCTAAGTTGATATTTGGCTAGGATACAAGATACTCCAGCTTGATCATTAATATGCAAAACTTTCATTGATATAGAATTAATAAAACTAAATACAAATATTTAGACTTTCAAAACTATTATTTTTATTGTTGCGAGCATGAATTACATGAAATTTATAATGTTACTCCCTCCTTGAGATAGTTCGAGTTCCTATAACTTTACAAAAATAATTTAAAAAATAAGTTTCTAATAATAAAGCTAAATACTATGTAGTAGAATCTTGCTAGATGAAAGGTTGTACTTCCCGGGTCTATCGGCTTTTGGACCATACCCTTAAAAGAAAATTGAATGTAGTGACAAATGAATATTTTAAATATTTCATTAATTGTAAATTAGCATATAGAATGTTGTACTATAATTTTCTTCTTCTTCCCTTTGACATTAAATTAAAATAAATCACTTGTATTTGTATAATAAAATATGAAATATAGAGGTAAAACTGAGATATTGGGTATTATATTAGATGCTGCCAATGGCGGAGCAACCAAGACAAAAATTATGTATAAAGCCTTTCTAGGTTATGAACAACTAAAAGAATATCTTTCTCTTTTGATTGCGAACAATCTATTAGAATATCTTGATGGAACTAAAACATTCAAGACTACAGAAAAAGGATTAAACTTTCTTAAAATGCATAACGAAATTGGAGAATTATTCCCATTTATAAAATAAAGTTAGTCATTATTGGGTCTATTAATTTAGCAACTCATTTTTGATGTATTTACCAATGATTCTTTTCATATAATATTGAGAAGACCATTCTGGCAACCAATTACCTGTTCGAAATTTTGTTTAAAGCTAAAGCGTTATAAGAATGCTAAATTGAAGAATAAGGAATGGAAGCTAATATTGAATATCCTCCAGGACCAAAAGATTTACTTCCATATGCCATTGCTAGGAAATTTCTACGGGATCCACTCACAACATTAACTACCCTATCTCAAACTTATGGTGATATATCTCACTTTAAATTTGGTAAACAGAATGTCTATTTCTTGAATCATCCTAACTATATCGAAGATGTATTAGTAACTAACTACAAGAACTTTATCAAAAGTAAAGGGTTGCAAATATCAAAACGTCTTTTAGGGTCAGGATTACTTACTAGTGAAGGTGATTATCATGATCACCAACGACGTTTAATACAACCAACATTTTATCCCAAGAAAATCAAATCATATGCTGAAGTGATGATAGAAAAAACTTTAAATCTATGTGATACTTGGAAGGATGGATCTGTAATAGATATTCATAAAGAGATGACACATCTTACTTTGGACATTATTAGTAAAACCGTACTAGGATATGATATTAAACCAGAAGATGATGAAATTGGAGATTCACTTCTAACATGTATGAAATATTTCAATCGCCTTTTGATGCCGTTTGGTGAATTAATTGAAAAAATACCAATTTTACCAATAAATAAAGGTTTTCAAAAAGCAAAAAAAAATTTAGATTCAATAGTATTTAGAATGATCAACGAACATAGGATGAAACTAGAGAAAAAAGAGGAAAAAGATAATGATTTATTATTCACTCTTTTACAGGCACAAGACGATAGTGCAGATCTGGGAAAAATGACCGACCAACAATTAAGAGATGAAGTAATGACAATATTTTTAGCAGGACATGAAACAACTGCAAATGCACTTACTTGGACATTTTATCTGTTATCTACACATCCTTCAATTGATACAAAACTTCAAAAAGAGATTTATTCTGTTTTTAGTCACAAAACAGATATATCATTTAATGATCTTCAGAAACTGGAATATACTACAAAGGTATTAACAGAATCTATGAGGCTTTATCCACCTGCATGGGCTTTAGGACGGCAAGCAATTAATGATTGCAAAATTGGAAAATACACTATTCCTTCGGGATCAATAATCTTAATGAGTCAATATGTAATGCACCGTAATCCACTTTATTTTCCAGAGCCAAATACTTTTTATCCGGATCGTTGGACTGATGAATTTAAAAAAAACCTGCCAAGATTTAGCTACTATCCTTTTGGTGGTGGAATTAGAAGTTGTGTTGGGGAACCATTCGCATGGATGGAAGCAATTCTCATTACAGCTATTATTAACAGGCTATGGAAAGTAACTAATATACCATCAAATAAAGTTGTTTTGAAACCCTTGATAACGTTGCGTCCAAAATATGGAATGCGTATGAGAATAACAAGAAGAGACTAGAAGAATCCTTCAAGATCTTAATCCGATCTATAGTTGGAATTATAAGGGAGGTAAATATAGATCTTGAGTCTTTCTTTAGGTAAATTCTCATATTTATATTTATTATTATTGTATAGTTTTAAATATTTTAATAAGTAGATAAAAATGAAATATTCAACTTAAATAGATATTGAAACTAATACGTATAATATCTTGCTCAACACTTTTGATTTAATAGAATCGACATGTATAGTATGGATTATAGTATTAGGTTTTTTCATTTTTTTAACAATGGAAGTAATACTAATAGTTGGTATAATATTTCCTATCGTAATATGGGTACTAGTAAAAAAAGATATGCAGAAATCTAACTTGAAATAATTGCATTCTAAAAAATTTAAAAAAAAATTAGGTAGTTGGTTCTTTCACCTTCCCAAAAAATAATTTTACTTTGTCTGTAAACATATAGTAAATTATTATACCGTAAATTATTACCGAAATAAGATGTGTTAAATCTCCACTACTTGCGAGAGAAATAATAGCCACTATTATTGCAATAACACTGATTATGAGAGTAATTGTTCTTGCCCATCTTTTTCCCTTTAAAAGACCCCATGAAACAATTAAACTTGCAATTCCTAGTGCTACTAATCCCAAACCAGCTATTGTAATAAGAGATCCTAATGCACCAAAGGAAGGATCAGAATCCATACTAATTAAAGGACCTATAAATAAAGGGGTAATTCCAGTAAATATGAGAATTAATCCACCAATTATCATAAGAACAGAGATTATAGTAATTCCAATTGGACGTTGAGTCACATATTAACTAACTTTCAGTTGGATTTAAATATTACTTGACTAATATCACTAATATCATGTAATAAGCTTAAAATTGTCTTTCTATTGGTATAGATAATTAATTACCCTCCCTTTCTTACATTAGGAACTATTCCTCTTTTTAATAACAATAAATTGGAACATGACATTTATCCAAACAAATACTTATTCAATGTTTACATAAAATCCAATTATATTAATTTCGACAATAGTTGAGTTGAAATACTATTTCGACATTAATAATGATATGAAAATATTCATATTTCTAGATGCTTATTTTCGAAGATGGGTTATGTATGAAGATGGACGAAACTGAAACAGAAGTTAGTCTTCTATGTAAAAATTGTCAACATCAAATGTCAATGCATTTACCTAATTGTACAGTATCATCCGAGCATAATGACCATGGAAAAATTTGTGGTTGTAATAAACCTGAGTTTTATAATATAGTTATTTCTGGTAAATATATAGGATGGACTGAAATTCATTGTAACAAGTGTGGAAAATTAGTAGCATTTATTGATAGTCCAATTGAAAATATTGATGATTATAAAATAATGTGTAAACACTGTATAATCCATAAGCATTGAACTAAATAAGATTCGATTAAATAACTCAATATTTTTTATTAGAATGAATGAAATAATACAAGCCAGAGAAAATAAGAAAAGAAGCTAATTTTATGCTAAAAATTAAAAAAGTTGGAATATCAACTTATTTCAAATACATCAATTAATTAAATAACTATTTTTCATCCATATTAAATCCTAACATTCATAGGTGAATCTTTTACAAAAGGCTGTTGATTAGAAATATGGATAAAATTGTTTGTTATTATTGTCTCAGAACAATCTGTATAGGATGAAATCAATGGAAAAACATATTCTTTCGATTTTAATTGTAACTTTATTTGGTATTACAATTTTTATGGTTTCTCATTTTTTCGCAATAAATATTTCGCCTTTTATTTTATTTTCCTCTATAGTTATGGTTTCCATTTATGTAATTCTATCATTTGAAATTTTCCATAGAACATCAATAGTTCTTTTTGGAGCTTTAATTTTACTAATTGCCAGTTTATTAGCAGGAAGTATTCATCCAAAGGAAACTCTCCATTTTGTAATAGACGTCATTGATTTCAATACCATAGGATTGCTTTTAGGAATGATGATAATAGTTGCTATTTTAGGAGAAACAGGAGTATTTAATTGGGTTGGTGTTAAGGCTATACGATTATCTAAGGGTAATTTATGGAAATTAATGATAATTCTATGTGTCTTTACTGCAATTACCTCAATGTTTGTTGATAATGTAACTATTATTCTGCTTATGGTTCCTGTTACTTTGACTATATTTAGAGCTCTTAAAATTTCACCAGTTCCTTTTATCCTAGGTCAAACTCTTTCATGTAATATAGGAGGAGCTGCTACTTTAATCGGAGACCCTACAAACATAATCATTGGCTCAGCAGCAAATATTGATTTTAATTCATTTTTCATTAATATGGCACCACCAATATTTGTAACTTTCCTCTTAGGGTTGGTTTTAATAAAAATAATTTTTAGGAAAGAATTAAAGACTATAGTAAATATTTCAGGAAAATTCAAAGCTGTAGATGAAAAATCATTGATAAAGGATAAACCTTTACTTAAAAGTTGTATTATCATTTTAGCTGGTGTAATTTTTTTATTTGTTATTCACGGAGCAATAAGAATAGATGTCTCGATTATTGCATTAGGAGGAGCAGCCATTCTTTTAGTTATTAGTAGAGCTCGTGTAGAAAAAGTTTTGCAAGAAGTTGACTGGACAACACTAATCTTTTTTGCAGGTCTTTTTATAGTAGTTGGTATTTTGGAAGAAGTTGGGATTGTCTCATTACTGGCTAAAATTTTAATTGGAATAACAGGTGGAGACCCTTGGCTTACATTTCATTCTGTAATTTGGATATCTGCTATTACTAGTGGATTTATAGAGAATATACCCTTCACTACAACAATGGTACCTATTATAGAGATACTAAATTCACATTCTAATATTGATCCTACATTTGGTTACATGAATATAAGTCCCCTCTGGTGGGCTTTAGCATTGGGAGCAGGTCTTGGTGGAAATGGTACTTGGATTGGCTCAAGTGCAGGAGTAGTAGCTATAGGTATCTCCCTAAAATATGGACATAAAATAAGCTTTATCCGCTGGTTCAAAATAGGTTTTCCTTTTATGATATTAACTGTTGCTCTTGGTTCAGTTATACTAATGTTAATGATATTGTTATCCTTGTAAATTATTATTAAAAATAATATAATTACAAAGTTAGTACGTTATGAATTCTGACAGTCAAAGTTATAGACAATAAATAACCTTATTTCATTAATGTGGTGTTAATCAGATTGTAAATATGATAAGAATGAAGTTAAATGTTATATGTTATATATACTTAGATATATCCAATTGAGCACTGATACAAGTTATGATAAAATTAAACATTTAGTGGAAATTGAGGACGATATATTTGCAGTTTTTACTATCGATTCCACGGGAGAGATGTATGATTTGACTGTTGCTAAAAATATTAATTATGAAAATAGTCTTGTTGAGAATATATATAATAATTTTAAGAATATAATTAAGCAAGATGATAAA
>DASUCH010000098.1:0-21962 GCA_035762785.1 Nitrososphaeraceae archaeon
GAAATATCTTAAAGTATAGTAATTCTTCGGATGAGTAGGTGAATGGTTTATTTTTGATTCTTCTGTTTTTGAATCAAAACATAATTCAAAACAGGAACTTGTGGTGTTTTCAACTTTCATATAATATTTAATAGATAATCCGAGGATTTAAATATAATGTAATAAAAAATATAGTGGTATATATTATAACAGAAACTAATTTAATTATATAGAACCATACTTATCTAAATTAAAAATATAAACCTGAGTTTGTTACAACTCTACTATGTTTCTAATCTATGGTACTACATTGTTACTTAGATACGTGATATCCGATCAGAGAACCTATAATAATCTCACAGGTTGTTATTATTTTTTGCTCTATTTATTATAATATATAGAATGATTGGTAATGTCGTTAGATGTTAGAGGTAAGTGTATTGATTGATTGGGGGTAATTAGTAAAAATGTGTTATACATTTTATAGATAAAAATTTATGCTGAGAAAAAAAGAAAAAGAAGAAGGTTATAAAATATACATATATGAATAACAAAAACCAGATATCTGGGCTACATCATGTTACGGCCATTTGTAGCGATCCACAAAAAAATATTGATTTTTACACGAAATTATTAGGACTTAGGTTGGTCAAATTAACAGTAAACTTTGATGATCCTACTACATATCATCTATATTATGGAGACGAAGTAGGTCATCCAGGAACCATTTTAACATTCTTTCCATGGTCTGATGCTCCAAAAGGTTATAGAGGAACAGGTCAAGCTATAACAACATCTTTTTTAGTACCTGAAAAATCTATTGATTATTGGAAGGATCGTCTAAATAGTAACGATATTTGTTGTGAAGGTCCTAAAAAACGTTTTGAGGATGAACAGGTAATAACGCTATATGATCCTGATGGTCTTCAATTGGAACTTGTTGCTCACCCATCAGCCATGGAGAATGACGAAAGATTTTGGAAAGATGGTCCAATTTCTTACGAAAATGGTATAAGAGGATTTTATTCTGTAAGTTTATCTGAAGAAGGATATGAGCTTACGTCAGAAATTTTAAATGAGTTAGGATACAAACTGATAAAAAATGAAGGTAACCGTTTCCGCTTTCAAAATACAGATTCAAAATCTACTGGAGCTAAAGTGTTAGATGTTCTTTGTTTGCCATATACTCATTCTGGATTGATTGGAATAGGAACTGTTCATCATATCGCATTTCGTACTTCTTCAGATGAAAACCAAAAATTGATTAGGAAAAGTATTATAAAAAAAGGCTTAAATCCTACACTTGTAATTGATAGAACTTATTTTCATTCAGTATATTTCAGAGAACCAGGTGAGATTTTATTTGAAATTGCTACAGATTCTCCAGGATTTACTATAGACCAAAAAATAGAAGATTTAGGAAGAAGGCTAGTGTTACCCACGTGGCTTGAACCTTTTAGGGAAAATTTAGAAAAAGTATTGCCAAAGATAGAACTATCTAAAAATAAAATAGTTTAACGATAAGTGACTAGCAATAATGATTAAATCTAGTAATTTTGGTTTTACCCATATATTTATTAATTCTTTTCAGGACAAAGAATATGATGATGGAAATAAGAAATTAACACTTGTATTATTACATGGTACAGGTGGCAATGAAGAGGATCTTATTTTTCTTGGAAAGAAAATTGAACCTAATGCATCTATATTAAGTCCTAGAGGAAAAATATTGGAAAATAATATGCCTAGGTTTTTTAGACGATTATCTGAGGGAGTCTTTGATATAGAAGATCTAAAAATTAGATCACACGAACTTGCGGAATTTATCTACAAATGTTCCTTTCATTATAAATTTAATTTAGAAAAGACAATTGCAATTGGATTTTCAAATGGAGCGAATATAGCTGTTAGTATGCTCTTTCTTCGTCCAGAAGTACTTCAAGGAGCAATTCTTTTCAGGGCAATGGTTCCTTTTATTCCTGAGCCTCTACCAAATCTTTTAAACAAAAAAATACTATTATCTGCAGGATTACAAGATCCAATAGTTTCGAGAAGTGAGACAGAAAATCTTTATAGATTGTTTCAAAAGACTAATGCAATCACAACATTGAAGTGGCAACCTTCCAGTCACAATCTAATTCAAAAGGATATACTAGTTGCAAAATCATGGATATCAAATAATTTTCCAGTTTGAATAAAATAGAAAAGGCAATTAATTTATTTTAAAAATTAATTTTTATAATCTGATTCTTCTGACATTTGTTCTAATATTGATTTGTTTTTTCTAATAGAGCAGGTAAATATTATTATAAAAATAATAATATAATTTCTATATCTTGATATTCTTATACGATTAGAATAAGGTTTCTTTTCTTTATCTATATTCTAAATTATTATCTGTAAAAAAAATAATTTGACATATAATGTAGTATTTTTATTATCACTAGTAATTTTATGTAGTTTAATACCTATAAGGAACAATCTTTGATAATAATTTAAAACATGAGTATTATTGATGAGGACAAAGAAAAAAAAAGGATTCTCACTGAACCAGTCATAAAAATAATAAAAGATAAAAATTTTGCTTTTTTGGGAACAATAATGAAAGATGGTAGACCACAGGTATCTCATATTTGGATCGATATTGATGACAATAATAAAATTATTTTATTCAATACCGCCCAGGGAAGAATAAAACATAAGAATATTTCGAGAGATCCTAGAATATCTCTATCACTTGTGAATAAAAATAACCCATATAGTATGGTAACAATTCAAGGAACTGTCATTGAACAGACAACAATAGGAGCTGATGAACATATAGACAAACTTGCAAAAAAATATCTTAATACTGACAGATACCCCGGTCATTCACCATCAATTAAAAGAGTGATATGTAAAATTAAACCAGAGAAAATGTACTATTTACCTCCAAGATATACAGAGTTTATTGGAAAGTCTTAGGTCTATTTTATTAAACGATTAAAAACATATAGTAGAGAGACAGTTTAATTGAATATTTAATTTAATTATATCACTTAAATTAGATATTTACCATTAAAATTTATAATTATAATAATAACAATCTTCTTAATAGATATAAATGAACGATAATAGCAATCTCATACATAGATTACTTAAATCCATGAGAGCACATTTACAAGTTAAGATCTTACTCATAAAGGTTCTATATCGAATTTGCAGTACCCATAAGCTTTATCTTACCTTAAGTGATCCGTCTCAGAGTTGGTGCCGAAAGGGAATATCACAATGACTACAGACTTATGGCCAGCATTACCATTGGCAGAGTGGAAAGACACCTATACCACATTACATATGTGGACACAAATAGTAGGCAAGATCCGACTTGCACTCACTCCATTCAGGAATCACTGGTGGAATACTACATTGTATGTTACACCTAGAGGACTTACAACCTCAACTATGTCCTACAATGATAGACTACTCCAGATAGATTTTGATTTTATTGATCATCTACTTGTCATCCAGACAGATGAAGGTTCTATAAAGAGAATTCCTCTTAGACCACGATCAGTGGCTGAGTTTTATAAAGAAACGATGGCAGCCTTGAGTTCACTAGGGATGCCTGTAACGATCTGGACAACACCTGTTGAAGTAGCGGATCGTACTCCATTTGAGGAGGATTTTAAACATGAACACTATGATCCTGAATATGCACAGCGTGTATGGCGTATTCTGGCTCAAGGAAGTCGTATACTCTCTTTGTTTAGTTCCCGGTTTATTGGTAAAGTTAGCCCAGTACATTTTTTCTGGGGGGCTTTTGATCTGGCAGTAACCAGATTTTCAGGACGAAAAGCGCCTTCGCACCCAGGGGCACCAAATATGGCTCGTTTTGTGGCAGTAGAAGCATATTCGCATGAAGTGAGTAGTTGCGGTTTCTGGCCAGGTGGAGGTCCTATAGATGAACCAGTTTTCTATGCCTATGCCTATCCTGAACCTCAAGGATTTAAGGACTATTCTATCCAACCACCAGACGCGTTCTACCATGTAGGAATGGGAGAGTTCCTTCTTCCCTATGATATTGTTCGAAGATCCGATTCACCTGACAAAATATTATTGTCTTTCTTGCAGAGCAGTTATGAAGCAGCAGCAATATGTGCTAACTGGGATCGTAGTACATTGGAACGTAGTACATTGGAACATAGTACATTGTAGTAAAATCAATTTCTAGTGTCATGGACATCTTAGAATAGCTGTAATAAACACTTCAAGTGTATTATCTCCTCCTCTTTTTAATAACCTCATTAGAGATGAATTGTAATTGTATAAGGTGTTTCGGTATACTTGTCTTGTAATTATTTTATTTAAAATAAACTATATCTATGATTCATCTTACTATACATCTATCTATATGTTTTTTCTTCATAGTAATAATTAATTTTTATATAAAAAGTTAAAAATTGTAGTGATAAAGAATAGTAAGTTGGCTAATATAGCTATTATAGTTGGATCAGTAAGGCAGAATCGTCAAGGTATTAAAGTCGCTCGTTGGATGGAAGAAAAATTGAAAAATCGAGGTCATATTGTCTATTTTATAGACCCTCTTAAACTTAATTTACCTCTTTTAGATAAAATGTATAAGGAAATTACAAATCCATCAGAAAGTTTAAAACAATTAAGAAATCAAATTGTAGAAGCAGATGGTTATATGCCTATAACGCCAGAATATAATCATAGTACATCCGCAGCAATGAAAAACACACTTGATTATTTTTTAGAGGAATATTATTTTAAACCTTCTGCAATTGTATCATATTCTGTTGGTGGATTCGGCGGAGTTAATGCTGTCCAACATCTTAGATTGATATTTGCAGAATTAGGAGCTCCATCAATTTCCTCCTCATTTTCAATATCCAAAGTTCAAGATGTATTTGATGATGATGGTAAACTAAGAGATCAACTTTATGAGAAAAGAGTACTACGATTTATTGAAGAATTCGAATGGTATATAGAAGCATTCAAAAACCAAAGAGGGAAAGGGACTCCATATTAAAACTATATTATAATTATAAAATATACATATTAAAAAAATGAAACTATATAAGAATCATAAAATCAATATACATATGTTATTATAGAAGGATAATAAATGGGAAAAAACACTTTTACGCCTTCTTATTCAATATTTAATTATAGAATAATTCTATAACTGTAAACACCAATTAAAAATATTCTTATTAAGTATACTTTTTCTCTTTTTGCCAATCAATTATATTAACCAAATTACTATTATGTATATTTTATAAATGTACATTGATTTACAAGAAGGATTTAAAATAAGATACGATGAATATGGAAAAGATAAACAAAAACATATCCTATTTATTCATGGTCTTGGTTCCTCTCCTATTGTATGGAGGGATATTCCACAAGCGTTATCAGAACATTTCCATACCATAGCTGTTGATTTAATAGGATTTGGTGAAAGCGATAAACCTGAATTAAATTATACAATAAGCTATTTTGCTCAATTCATAAAAAATTTTCTTAGACAGATTGGAATCAAAGATCACGATAAAATAACACTAATAGGTCATTCTTTAGGAGGATATATAGTACTAGAATATGCAATCATGAACAGAGAAGATATTGAAAAACTTGTATTGATAGATTCATCAGGCATGTTGGATAAACCTACGCCATTACTAGAACAATATCTTGATGCAGCAATGGAAACTGATCCTAATTTAAGATACGGTAAAGTGAAAAAGGTATTTGAAAATTTATTAGCAATACCATCAAGATTACTACCAATTATTGTCGATATCTTTATTTCAGTAATTGAAAAACCTGGAGCAAAGCATGCCTTTGAATCTGCTTTCAGAAATAGTACAACAACTTCGATTAATTTGGAGAAGTTAAAACAAATTCAAAACATTCCTTGCTTAATAATATGGGGTAAAAAAGATAATCTTATACCTGTCGATCATATTTACAAGTTTGGACAAATTCTCAAAGAGGCTGAACTTGTGGTGATTGACGATGCAGGTCATTCCCCATTTATAGAGAAAACAGCTATTGTTTATCAGAAGTTATTGACATTCTTATTAGAACACAAGTTTAAATAGAAAGTAATTCTTCGGCGCCGAAAAATTTTTTTACTAATACATAAATATATACTTGACCGATTAAGTAGACTTGTTACTCACATGTGACATGAAGTTGAATATGTTTTCAGTTATTATCATTTGTTCTTTAACCATTTTGATCTTTATTTTTATGTAAGCTCTCAGTTGACATTTTTATATCCTTGGGATAACTATTGCCAGACATATCTACTACTACTCTTTCTAAGCGTCTACATAACATTTTAACAGAATCCAAAACATCTATTTCAATTACTCCTGGTAGATGTTGGATATTAGGCACATAATTGTTTATGATATAGAGATTTTGAATTCTGATTTCAATTTTGATGTCACTGCTTTTTAGATCTTCAGAATCTGATCTATTTATGACTTCTACTAAATCTGTTAAATGTTTCTGTTGTTTATCTTGTAATGGATATTTTCCAGAATGAATCGAATCTTCAATCATTTTACATAATTCTGAAATGTTCATTGATGTTTTAATATTGATAGAGTAATGCTTAATTTATATCAATCATTAATTTTCTTCATTCATACTTACTATTATTTTCTCATTATTAATTAGTATTATTATTATTATCAAAGAAATTAGTTATTAAATACTATTTATAAGATTTTTATTTTTTATTTTTAATCTTATTTCTATATTTTCTATTCTTATAAAACATATAAGGTAACTTATTTTTCAGACATAGGTCTTTCTATTATTATCTGTTTTTGTAAATAATGCTTCTTTTTTTTTAATCTTATCTTTAACATATGGTATTTTATAACTTCTCTTCTTTAATGATATCTTATGAGGGTTGTACTGGATTTTGTGTTTATGTTCTAGCAATTAGAGGTTTTTTCTCAATTTCTATTGTTTTAAATTATTTACCTGATTTTTACTCAACCTCGAATGATTTTCCTTGGCTATTTCATATACATCTAATCTTTATTCTTTTAATGAGATGATGATTTTACAGTTACGTCTTTTTTATTTTTCACTGCTTTTGTCTTGTTCTTAAAATCTGCATCTTGAACAGTTATTTCTTCTCCCATTTTGTTAGTATTAATTTCAGTGTCTTGACAAGATGGTTCATCTTGATAGTTACTCAATTCCAGTTCAGAGAATTTGAATTTTAATACATCACCATCATAACTTTCTGCTTGTTCTTTTGGAATGTAGAACTTTTTTTTAATAGATTTTCCTCTTTGTACTAGTATATAGTTACCTTGAAGATCTTCGATTTTACCAAAATGTTCATCATTATTACCTCTTGCTTCTTTTTTAATAACATCATTCCAATTGATTTTAGAACGCATGCTTTGTTTTGTATTTTAAGTGTATTTTAAGTTATTTAATAATTCGAGACCCAGGTCAATCATTGCCATAGCCAGAACTTAAAGATTAAAGATGGAACTAGCCATGAAACTATGATATCTCTATCCTAGATGGTTTTTTCCGAGTTTATTAATATGAGATTTCTATAATTTTTTAATATTTTGTCGTATTTATTTTAATAGTATTAGATAATTGTTTTGTTCTATTATAAAGTTATTTATTATTAATATTTATTACAAGAAAATCTATTCAATTCTTCCAATCATAATGAGCAATAATATAACTATGAACTTTATTACTATAATTAAAATTAGTTAAAAAATACTAGGTAGTAATCAGTTAAAAATAGTACTTTATAAATATTCTTAAAGAAAACTTAAAAATCGCAATAGGTAATCATGGTGCTGAATTTTTCTAAAACATTCAAACAAATTATTAAAAACCACAATTTGAAAAGTCCATATTACTCACATAACTTTAAAAATTTTCATTTCATCAGTTTATCAACAGAACATCCTTACGAAGAAGGCAGCAAACAATACAAATTTATTAAAAGTGATTTGAAGAAAGCATCAACAAATTCTAGCATTAATTAAATAATAGTTCATCAACATAATCCTATATTCAACAAATGCTGATATGGAAGAATCAGAGCATATTAAAGATACTTTTTTACCTTTATTTGAAAAATATGGTATAGATTTAGTAATATCTGGACATAACCAATACTATGAGAGAACCTATCCAATGTCATACAATGAAGTACTAGGACTTAAAACAAAAGACCAAGATTCAATGTCTGAACTTACAGAGGACGAAGATTCGCAATCTATTTATGAAAATACAAATGGAATCATATATTTAACTGTAGGTACTGCAGGTGATGAACTACAACAGATTAAGGAGGAAGAGAATTATTTTGTCATATAAAAAGAAAAATATGGATTTCTTAATCTCAAATTAGAAAATAATTGAAAGACAATAGTTGGAGAATTTCATACAAATAATGATAAGATACTGGGTAATTTTGAAGTAAAAAATCTTAATTTATAAATGATCTACCATTCTCCTGACAGAAATGCGGAGTTTCATGTTATGAAATAGTCATAATGATCCAGAATAAGGAAAGTGACTCAAAAAAATCAATTACTAGGGATTGAAATAGCCTTATCTCTTTTTTTCCATTTTAATTCAAGATAGCGTATGAAATTAATCATATATAATATTCTATAGGAAATGTTTGTATTAAACTTTTTTATAATATTCAATTTTGATAATTTTACTAAATAATTAAAACGCTATTTATTTTAGACTCGGCGATTAAATTATATTTTCTAACCGACATTGTTGTTGAAGATAAAATAAGTAATTCTTTATTGTTAGTATAGATATTGAATAAATTAAAAACAAGTCTAAAAATTGCTATTAATTATAATTGTATTTTTTCCATCTAATGTAATAAGTTTAAGTTCAACAATTCTACTATTATTATTAAACTGGTCAGATATTGACATTTTACAATTATTGATAATTAATTATTTTAAAAAATTCATAAAATTTGACTAAAACTCTTAAAATGATTCTTGAGAAATAGCCTTAGTTACAAAATCATTAATATAATGTGATGGTATGTTACGGGATAATATAATTCTCAAATGTGAGAAACAATTAATAATTTATATACTTAAATTTTAGTAAGAAAAGAGATGATAAGTTCAAAACAAGCATTATATACAATAAGTTCTATAATTTTAGTAGTTGTTGCAATTATATACCCATATCAGATTAATGCACAAGAAGAAAATGAAGAAAATGATCCATTAACAATTTTAACAAATATCAAGAATTTGTTACAGAAATCAATAACAGAATTAAATGCAGGGAATTCTACTGGTGCTTCTGAATTAGTGGACATTGCATATATCGACAATTATGAATATATTGAAGACCCTCTGAAGGAATTAGATCAAGATTTGATGGAAGAAACAGAAGTAATGATAAGAGAAGATTTAGCAAGCGCAATTGAAGATAAAAAACCTATCGAAGAAATCACTACTTTACATGACACTATAAAAACAAATCTAGATAAGGCAGAACAATTATTTAAAAAATAATTTAATTTTTATTTTCTATTATATTCATATTGTTATGAAAATACATTAGTCTGGTGAACCACCTATACAAGCACAGTAACCAAATTCATCTATTCGTGAATTACAAAAATTGCAATACCCATATAGATTATAATTTACATCACTAGCATATTTTCCAAAATTCTTAAAATGATCATCTAATTCTTCTGAACCATTCTCAATAGAAATATCGTAAGAATTATCTTCAAATCTCATAGTAATTAAAGTATAGTGAACATAATTAAAATATATTATAATTATAAAATATGTTAATGATATCCATAGTGAGTATGCTTAACTGATTAGTTGAAGGAAAATTATTATTAAGCTTTAAAATTTGTTTTATTTTTCACATAATTGTCATACTTTCTATTGATATCATTTAGTTAATCTTCAGGAAGTTGGGCCTTTATATTGGCAGTAAGGTCAGTTTTTTTATATTTGTTGTTTATTGTTTATTGTATTGTTGTTATTCTTACAATTATATTTTCAGCTGCTTCAACTATATTTTTCATTTGTTGTTGTTGAGCTTGTTTTTATTATCTATCGTGAATCCGTAAATCAAGTTTGCCTTCTATGTTTAACATAGTTTTTTACTTACTTGCAATTACTCTATAGCTAGCACTAAAGCCTAAACTTAAGCTCATTATATATTTATTAATTAAAAATAATAAATCTAGTATATTCAGTAATAGCATCTTTAAAGATTATCATTCTACATAGTGTTCATGTATTAACTGGTCATAAAGTCTAATTGATTTAATATTCACAAATTCTAGCATACCATATCTTGAAAGTTCTCTTCCAAATCCACTTTTTTTAATACCGCCAAATGGAACCCTAGGATCTGAAACTACAACATTATTGACAGCTACTATACCTGACTTTACGTTACTAGATAATAATTCTGCATTTTCCAGGTCTTGTGTCCAAATACTAGCCCCCAGACCGAATTCAGATTCATTTGCAAGTTTTGTAGCTTCTTTTTCATTATCAGCAATAAGAATAGGAGCAACTGGACCAAAAACTTCCTCATTTACTATACGCATAGTTGGAGTAATATTGCCAAGAACAGTCGGTTTGTAAAAATAACCTTTACTCCCTACTATTTGTTCTCCACCCGTAAGGACTTCCGCTCCTTCCTTAATCGAATCTTCAACTTGTGAATCTATTGTTTGTAATGCCTTTGCATTTACAAGTGGTCCTATATCAGTATCGTCCGAAGAAGGATCGCCAACCTTAAGGTTCTCAGTTTTTTGAATAAACTTTTCAATAAACTCCTTTGCAATATTCTTTACTACAATAAATCTTTTTGACGCAATACAACTTTGACCACAATTAATAAAACGTCCTTTTACTGCTCCTGTTGACGCTTTCTCTATATCGGCGTCTGCACATACAATAAAAGGATCACTTCCACCTAATTCAAGTACAGTTTTCTTTAGTTGTGAGGTTGCTCTCTGTGCAACTTTGGCACCGACAGGAACACTTCCAGTAAATGTAACAGCATTTACATCTGAATCTACAAGTATTTCTGCAACACTAGAGTTTCCTATTACTGTGTTAAAAATGCCTTCGGGTAATCCAGCTTTATCAAAGGTTTTTTCAATTTCTAAGCCACATTGCATAGTAGCGCTGGCTGGTTTTAATACAATAGTATTTCCTGCTATCAATGATGGAGCTGCAAATCTTAATGCCTGCCAATATGGGAAATTCCATGGCATTATACTTGCGATAACACCTAATGGTTCAAATTTTATAATACTCTTTCTTGCATCAGTATTGAAAGATTCATCGTGAATAAAGTTCTTCCCGTTATCTGCAAAATATTCAATAGCCCATACACATTTATCAACTTCAGCTCTTGCTTCTTTTACTGCTTTACCCATTTCATTTGTAGCTGTTCTAGCAAGATCCTCTCTGTTCTTTCTTAATTCTTGAGCAACATGATAAAGAGAATCAATCCGTTTGTCCAAGTCTTTTTCCCATTCCTTATAGGTATCTCGAGCTTTCTTTACAATCGTACTTACATTTTCTTTTGTCATTATAGTATATTTTTTGAGAATTTTCTCTGTTGTCGGATTTATGGTTATTAATTCAGCAGAATTTGTCAGGGATTTATTACACCTCGACCAAGAATTTTACCATCCTTTAACATTTTCAATGCTTTTGTAGCCTCCTCAAGTTTGAATTTATTAGAGATAATAGGTTTTATTATGTCTCTTTTTGCCAATGAAACAAGTTCTATTAAATCATTTATACTTCCAGTATAAGATCCAATTAATTTGTACGATCTAGTGGGCATTGAAATTAGATTCAATTTTAATTCACCACCATAAAGTCCAACTAATACCAATTTTGCTCTTCTTCTAAGAAAATTCATATCAGTTTCTACGGTTGAGGAAGCATTAACAAAATCAATTACTGCATCAGCTCCCATTCTCCCAGTTAATTCCATAACTGCTTTCACAGCATCTTCCTTTTTTGAATTGATAATATCATCTGCACCATTTTCCTTTGCTGCTTTAAGCTTTTCATCATCTCTATCTAACGCAATTATTCTTGAACCTGTTATTGCCTTTGCTAATTGTATGGCCATCAATCCAAGTCCTCCCGTCCCAACAATTACTACATTATCATTGGGTGTGAGATTACCATTCTTTACAGCACCGTATGCTGTAAGTGCCGAACATGATAAAGGAGCACTTGTGTCAGTATCAATTTCATCTCCAAGTTTAACTAAATATTTGTAGCTTGGTACTAAAACATAATCTGCATATCCTCCGTCAGTATAAATTCCTAAGGATCTTGGTTTATCACAAAGATTTTCTTCTCCTGTTCTGCATGCAGGACATAGTCCTTCCCCAATCCATGGAAACACAAGAACTTTTTCATTCTTTGCAAACCCTTCTGTCTGGTCGCCCAGGCTATCTATTACTCCAGCAATTTCATGTCCTGGCGTTAAAGGATATTTTACTCCTCTGTCGGTAGTTTTCAAAAATTGTCCTTGTGGACCTTCATATCCTCCCTCCCATAAATGAATATCACTATGGCAAACTCCAGATGATTGAACTTTTACCAACACTTGAGAGCCTTTAGGTTTTGGAGTTTTATTTTCTTGTATTTGAAGAGGCCGCTTAATTTCAATAATTTTAGCAGATTTCATTTCTTATATTACCCATTAACAATTTTTTATTTGACTTCAACAAAATATTAGATTAATACAAAATATATTAAGATTATCTATTTAATTCTCAATTACTATTTTTGAACTTGCTATTAGATTAATATTATAATAATAAAATATATACTATTTTGGTACCTCTATTAAATATAAGAAATATCTAAAGAATCAGATAATTTTAATTTTAGTTACATCCATTTAGACATCTTTTGATACATATTTAATTGTATTATTCTCCTTTATAATTCGTGATGATATCTATTCAAAAATCAGTATCGAAATAAATATTTCCTGTTATATAATTCGTTTCCTTAATTTATTTACAATATTTTCAATTTTTTCTTTTCCCCTTAACATATCAACAAATAATACTTAATTCTAATTTTATATTTAACCTTTTTATAAAACTATCATGTATTGAGATGGATCTTATTTAGGAATAAGATTTATAGTCGAATTTGGTCGTATTCTATTATTAGAATCAATAACCTCATAAATAAAATGATATCTATCATCTTTTTCTTTTTCGATTTTAACGTGACCAAAATTAAAAAGGGCACTCTCACTGTATATGTACGTGGCATTAATTGTAGGATCTAGAGGATACGGTTTATCGCCTGTATATACACTTAATGGACCATTAGTCATTTCGTAAAATGTAAATGAATCTCCATCTCTATCAAAGTCTTGAGAAACTTTTACTGTTGCAGCATAATGTACATCAGTTGTAAGAAAGATAAGGTTTTTAATGTTTCTTTCATCTAGGAACTTTAGAAATTGATTTCTTTCATTAGTAAATGTTAGAGTATTTGAAGCATTATTAGTTGCCCAATTATTGCAAGCCTGCATAAACCCAATGCAATCAGGAATAGTAATTGGGATAGGATTTGATATTATTTTCCAAGTAGCGGTAGATGACAAAAGCTTGTTTTTTAACCAATCAAGTTGTTGTTTCCCGTATAATGTCTTATTGTTTTGGACTGTGTCTGGTAGTATATTTACACTCCGATATGAATGTGCATCTAATAAGAATAAATCAAGGTTTTTTCCCCAATGAAACATTCTGTATATTTGGTCTGGTCTTTCTTTATTTTTTTCAATGGGAGAAAATTCAAAAAAGTATTTAACTCCAGTCTTAACTAAATTAGCATAACCGCTTTTGTTTCGTTCATTTGGATCTTTAGATACCTCATAAAAAGACCAATTTCCATAATTATCGATCACTTCATGATCATCTGATTGTGAATACATTGAAGTATCGTTAAGAAAATTCTGTAAGTGTGGATCATCTCTGTTGTATTCCCAATGTTGCAAAAACGTTTCGTTTAAGCTATCTTGATCATTCCAGTCTATATCATTTACTCGTTTAAAATCACCTTCTATATTTTGCCAATATCTATAATTATTTTTAACTAAATCAGCAGTTAAATCATTACAAGTTCCATCTGCATAAATTTGATCTCCATTAAAAACAAAAAAATCAGGTTTTGTAAATTTCATTATTGAAAAAATAGGATATCCAATTTCTTGTTGTCTGCATAAAGTCGCTCCACCTAAATCCCCTGCAATCACAAAATCTATTTCTGTTGGCTCGTTTTCATTAGGAGAGGTTATAAATTTACCAGTTTTATAGTCCGATTTCAGTGATGAATTATTGAGATCTGTAAACCATACTTTATAATAATAAGTTGTATTGGATTTTAAATTAATCAATTTCACATGTCCTGCAAAATCTGTTGAGGAATTAACTAAAGTTTTTAAAACAATATTAGTAGAAGAATTATTTAAAAGATCATTGGATTTATTATATGACACGTTCATAATGGATTGTGCATTTGATTTTGACCAGATTATAGTACTATTTTTTGTTACATCTCCACTAGCAATACCGTTTGTAATCTTTAAACTATCATGTATGTTATGAGATTCTTTAAATGGGATTAAAAAAATAGTAGATATAAAAAATGTTATAATAACTATAGTAAACTTACTAGGAAATTTAGTAAAATTATTTTTATTTAGCATTAATATTAATAATTTTCAAGATAATGCAAAGTATAAAAGATTTGTTCTAAAAATAACCAGGTTGACATCGCTATTTGAATTTGAATCTTATAATAGAGCGTAAAAAGTCACATTTATTTTTACTAAAAGTGAATGTTTTACAGTAACAAGCAGTTGACTCTCATCACCCTTACCTCGTTCGATAAGGTTATAGTTTTAGATTATTAAATTTATAATTTTTATTATTTACTACATTAATGAATATTAAGAATTAGGAATAATAATTATAATTTGCTTTATCTTAATATAGTAATATATCTATTTGTCTTACCGCAGGAGGACTGGTGAAGTGTCAATATGGATTCGGAACAAAGTGTAGGGTTTACGACGAAGGTCCTGTCCTTTTTGGTAGCGTGCTTGGCGATGTAACTGGTTGGCTGTAACATATAGGTATCCATCCAAGGCTACGGAAAGTGTATCAGGCCATAAGAGACGCGGGTCATGCACTACCGTTTCCCATTGCCTATTATCAGGATGACGACGCAGAATAGAATTGTGCTCATAGTTTGTAGAGTAAATATAACCTGTTGCATCCGATTCTAGTCCATCAGAAGCTCCTCCCCTATCTCCCTCATCAGCCACGGTATCAGCTACTTTTTTCGTGTCGTGAGATCGGTCTGCTATCGCGTCGACGTCCACACTATAAAGCTTACGACTTCCAAGCGGACAATAATATAGACGAGAGCCATCGGAGCTTATCGCAATGCCATCAGTCCCCATGCTAGCACCTTGCTTTACTGTCCCATCCTGCTGCTGCTGCAGAAAAGGCCTTCCTTCAACAATCGGAAGAAATGTTTGCAACTCCTCTGCTTTAGTCGAGGGATGGTCATGTAGGTGACGCCAACTCTCGCCGGATGCTAAGTCCACAACGATGATTCCATTTGGTCCATTTTGGGCTGAGTCGGTGATAAACGCCATACCTTCATCACCACGTCTTAAGTCAAACCGTACATCATTTAGGTAGGTCGTGGGCAAAGCCACGTCTTGAGGGAAGAGAATTTTCTTGACAACCTTATTATTGGTCAAATCAACACAGACCATCTTAGGACCTCCATAGTCAGTTGGTTGGAAAAGGGCACTACCAGTATCAAGGATCCATAGACGATCAACAGGATCGACAACTACTGATTGTACTGATACCAGTGCTTTAGCAGGATCATTCGGATCTGTTTGATTTAATGATTCATCAGGATAGGCAACCGCCTTACCATCCTTCATCTCAGCGACCGTAAATTGTACATCATCACCCCACTTTGGAAAATTGACGAAAATACGTCCATGTTGTGACACACTCACGCCAGTTGGCATAGCTCCGTAAAAGTAAGCGACAGGTTCTAATACACCTAGAGGTTCCTCTGCGGGCAATTCCCTCATTGAAATATCATTTTGTGATGTATCTTTTTTATGATTCATTGACATGGTTATTTACCTTCGTTTTATACGATGGTCCCATTAATTTCGATTTTACAATCTGATGATATACTAACCGTGAAATCAATAAAGACTGAAAAACAAAGAGAATTGAATCTAGTAGTAGCATAGGATTTACTATTTTTTTGTAATAGAAAAGATAATTCTTAATCATTGTGTTACTAAATATAGGTAATATATTATATAATGGTTATTTGTTGTAGATACATTAGAAATCTTATAATCAGTTTAATCTATACAAATACATTAAAAAATTATTAAAATTTTATTTTGAGGCTACCTTCAATTACTGAACTCATAAATATTTTTGAAAAATCAATTCTAGAACATAATTAAGCTCTTTAACTAGTCTTTTTTCTTTTTTGATTTTCCACTCAAACTAGCATTACATACTGCATATGGATTGACTTTCTTTCCTGATTTTCCTTTCACTTTTTCAACACATCTATCAAATTTTTTCGTATTTACTCCTTTCTTGACGCCTCTTGGCATATTATATCTATATCAATATATTTAATTAAGATTATATAAAAAAATGTAAAAAAATTGGGTGAGTCAGATTCTCATTATAGCTGGGTTCAGAAACATACTATGCATTTTTGATCTTTAATCCATCCAATTTTTCAATGTTATAAAAGTTTTTGAAGTTACGAACCAAAAATATATTCTCGCCTAAAAAATGCCAAAACTTTATTGACAAGACAGGATTTAAATCCTGATTTCAAGGGTTCATCTACTTTCGCAATAAACACAAAATTAAAGTAAGAATTTCATAAAGTTTCATAACTACTATTAAAAATTTAAGTACTCTTATAATGTTGAAATGTAAATATAATATTATTGCAATTAAATAATCATTCCTTAGGAAAAGAGGCAGAATTATTTATAAAACTACCAAATGGTAGAATAAAATGTACAGCTTGTGCACGATACTGTGAGATACCGGACGGCAAAGAGGGTCTTTGTGGTATTAGAGGAGTAGAAAATGGAAGGCTCCAATTGTATGCATATGGTAGGATAATTGCAGGACATATCGATCCCATAGAAAAGAAGCCAGTTACACATTATATGCCTGGAAGTAATATATATTCAATTGCTACTACTGGGTGCAATTGGCTCTGTAAATATTGTCAAAATTATGATATCTCTCAAAGAAGAAAAATAGAGGGAACCGAAATGACTCCTAATCTAGTTGTTAAGACTGCCATAAATTATGGGGCACAAGGGATTGCATACACGTATAACGAGCCTTCAATTTTTATTGAATTTGCAAAAGACTGTGGCATTGAGGCTCATAAAAAAGGGCTATTCAATATATTTGTCTCAAATGGATATGATACACCCCAATCTATTGATATGATGAGCAAATTTCTTGATTGTATTACAGTAGATTTCAAAGGAAGTGGTGAAGAGAAATTCGTTCGACAATACATTGGAATTCCAAATTCCAAACCTGTTTTTGATTCCATTAAACAAATAAAAGAAAAGACAAATATTCATATTGAAATAACGGATCTTATTGTTCCACAAGTAGGAGATAATTTAGAAGCAGCTAGAAAACTATGTAAATTCATATATGATGAATTGGGACCAGACACTCCAATACATTTTCTAAGATTTCACCCAGATTATAAAATGATGGAATTTGAATCTACTCCTATTGATATATTAGAAAAACACCATGTAATTGCAAAAGAAGAAGGTTTAAGATTTGCATATTTAGGCAATGTTCCTGGACATTTATTAGAGAATACATATTGTCCAGAATGCAATAATGTTGTGGTAAAACGTTATGGATTTAATATATTGTCTTGGAATCTTGATAGTGGTAATTGTTGCAATCAATGTAAATATACTATTCCAATAAAAGGAAACCCTGTCGAATCAATAAATAATAGTACAAATAAAAGAAAGAGATATTTTCAGTTTATCGACTTTTAGACGGACCTAAATAGATAAAAAATATTTGGAATCATATTAAAGATTGCCTCCCGTATTTCTACTCTAATATGCTATTGGAATCAGAAAAATAATACCATGTTTTGATTTTTTGTAAATATAGAATTTAATATGGTTAAATTTCTTTTATTATAGGAAAATTTTTATTCTCTTTTCTTTATCATCTATAAAATACTTTGTTCCTAATAATGAACATCTTTTAGCCATTCTGTTAATTATTATATCAGCATCATTATCATCTACTGAAATAGTATTAACCATAAAATTAGTTATTTTTGTAGGAATAAGTTCTATCATACTATTCTGTAACAATATATTACTATTACTATTATTATTATTATTTTTTGATAATTTAGAATTCCTATCCATGAAAAAATGCAATAGAAAAATAAATGATAAGTCATTTCTATAATTAGAATCTATAGCATAGTCATCTATAAAATCTCCACAATCATATAGAATTATTTTATTATTATTATTGTGTTTATAAAGCTCGATTCCTTGTGGCATATGGTTGCTATGTCCCCAATAAATATCAGCACCAAAATCTATTATTTTATGTGCAAAATTTACGTATTTCATAGAAGGTGTTTCTCTAAAATGTGGTCCTACATGAGAAGAAACAATAACTAAATCAGATTGTTTTTTAGCTTTTTCAATATAATTTTGAAGTCTATCATAATATCTATCTGGCTCTAATGTTATTGGAATATAGTTTATTCCAGCAAAGTCATCTTTTGCTTCCCATCCTGGCTCATTATCAGTTAAAGAAATTAGTCCAATTCTAATATTATTTTTGAGATCATCATCATCATCATCGACATTGACTTCTTTTTTGTCAACATTACAATAATAGTTACGATTATTACTTCTCTTTGGTTTTAATTTTTTTTCTATAATAGCTGGTTTGATTGCTTCTTTCAAATTTCTACCTGCACCAGAATGAGAAATATTATTCTTGTCCAATATATCCAGTGTATCAAGTAACGCTTCAACATCGTAATCTAGTATATGATTATTTGCTAGAGATACATAGTCAATAGAGGCAGAATTTAAAACTTGAATAGCATCAAGATTAGCTCTAAAATGAAAGACTTTGAAAGTTTTATTCCATTCTTTTCCATTTGAAGATACTGCACATTCTAAATTTATAAGAGAAAAATCAGCTCGCTTTATAATATCTATTGTATTTCCCCACACATAAGTAAATTGAGCATTTGCCAGAACTTTGTTTACAAGTCTACCAAGCATAACATCACCTGCAAAAAGAATTTGCATAAGAGATATTAGGTTAATATAAATAAAAAATTTTCATATTCACATAAAATGAATAAAAATATACTAGAATAAATAAAATATTCTATATAAGAGATTAGAATATGATTATTGTATTAATTAATTGCTAATTTTTATTATTATATTATTGCATTAAAATTAATTTTGTATAATGATTTGTAGTATAAAGTAAATCGTTATATTTTACCTCCTTTCAAGTCTAAATGATTGACCTTGAAAGATATTTCTTTTTTTCCATCTTGCTCTAACACGTTCCTTCTTACTTTCTATAAATGCTGGTTATATATTACAATAATTTGACAAGAGGATGGGGAGTTAGCAGTGTGCATATTTTTTCTACTAGTTAGGAGAATTAATTGAATAATCGTCAATTTCGAGAGTATCTTTTATTTAACAGAAATATCCTTATCGGCTTTGCTGGTGCATTTCTTACCAGCGCTGGAACTAGTGAAGTGATAGCAAAAATCACATTACCCCTTGTTAATACTTTAATCTCACTAGCTGTTGAAACAAGTGTATTCCTAGCAATATTTGGTGTTCTATTTTATTTTGACAACAAAGAGAAGTTTATTGACGAACACGGGAATAGAAGAGAATCTACAAAAATCAAATGGGTTATATTAAAACTAGCATCCACACTTTCAATTGCAGAGATAGAATATAATACTGTAAAACCTGTTATTCACTTTTGGCTTCTTAATCTGGATTATCAACCATTCATCGCTTCGACCATTGCAAGTTTTATCAGTATAATAGGATACCTTGTTGTTGCTGACTCTATGGCATATTTCACTCGTTTATTTAAAAAAAACCCATAGGATGGAAAGTAGCTTTATTCAATAAAGCTCCAAACTTTTGTTTTAAAGATTAATTTAAAATAAACTCTATTTCTTGTTCAAATTTATTCCCAAATCTGTTACACCGGATTAATTAAAATACAAATTTACTTGCGTATATAACTATCATGTAAATTAAATGTGGCCTCAGAAGGAAATCATAAAACTGAAAATATTCATTATTTATGAATAAAAAATATTATGGGGGAGGAAGCTTTATTCATATTTGTTGATAAAGTAAAACCTCTTAGATTATATAAAATAAATATTAATAATGATTACAAGGTTGAATAAAAAAAGTGAATTTGATGGCAACAATAAAAGAAAAAACAAATCTAGAGATGAACAAGCCATTAAAGATTCTGTTAAATGGAGTATTACAGAATATTCTGTATTTGTTAGCAAGCTGGTAAAAAAAGGTCTAAGTTTATTTAATGAAGAAAATCTTGAAAAGGGCTGGTTCTCTGGAATCCATGTTAATAATCAAGGAGAGATAGAATTTACTGTTCCTTTTACTATGGAAAATAGACCACTTGATAGTAATATTATAGGAGCAGTTGGTTCATTCCATCTAAATGATTCGAAAGAATATTTTATCATTCCAGAAACAAATAATAGATTCGTAGAAGTTTTAGATAATAAGGGAGAAATAGATCCAGACTTTCCTTTACAAAATTATCAACTTCAAATAAACAATAATTCTTCCAATTCTAAAAATTCTAATAAAGCAAGTATAAGAAAGTATGATGATGCTGTCTCGATTTTTATCCAAAATGAAATTCAAAAAGGTTCATTTTTAGATTTATTTGAAATATATATTGAAGAGAAAATCAATATACTAAATAAATTTGGTTAAAATATTTTTAATATAATAAAGAATTCTAATTAGAAAGAGATTGGTAAGACTATTTTATTTGAGATAGAATAATCATCTCTGAATATTTACTTTATACTAAATTGATTTTATTATTATTAGTATTAGTCAATTAAAAATAAATATTCAGAATAAATTCCAATAGATTAAATTCCTATAGGTCCTTTATAAATGGGTTCATATAATTGAGAATACTACTTTTTATTATATCATTTATTCTCGATCAAAAAATAAATAACTTGATCACAATTAACACATATTTTTCTAGTTGATCAAGATACACATAAATTTCTTGTTTTGTAGCTAGGGTACATGAATATATATCCTCCAGTAGAACAAAGATTTTCACCTTTTGAATTTTATTCGTTTATGAGAAAAAATAATCCTGTTGCTTTTGATGAGCAAAATGAACAATGGGTATTATATCGTTATACTGATATTGAAAAAATATTACGAGATCCTATAAAATTTTCTTCTAAATTTGAAATCTCTAAAATATCACAAGAATATCAAGAAAATCTTAATCGTCCAAGTCTTTTAAACTCTGATCTACCATATCATAGAAAATTGCGTAGTATTGTTGATACATTATTTGTTCCTATAGAAATATTCAAATTAGAACCACGTATAGAAAATATTGCAAATGAGCTGATTGATCATATCATTGAAAAAAATAATGCTACAATGGATTTAATAACAGATTTTGCTTATCCATTACCAGCAACTGTAATTGCAGAATTATTGGGAGTACC
>DASUCH010000099.1:0-23277 GCA_035762785.1 Nitrososphaeraceae archaeon
TATCTTGCAAATTGCTAGACTTACACGTAATATTGAAGATATAGAGGATATAGCTTATACTTTAATGAAGTATAAACCAAAGTATTAACAACAACCATTTATTTTTTCTTATTAAAATACTTTGGTTAATCATAGATTCTATGCTTCTTTTTTTATGATCAATCAATCTCACTATTCTGACTATAGTTGTTTAAGTATTGTATTATATATTTTAAAAGTTTAAAAAATAAATGACTCTAATTAATAACTTTATTTGGTTAATCATTTGAGTTATTTCTGTGAGTATACTAGTTAGATTTAATTTAATATTACCCTCAATCGAGAAGTAATGACAATATGTTCTCTACTTGTTTCTTTGATCTTGGTTTGGGGATTTTTTCTAATTTGATTACTAGAACTGTACCAATTCTTAAGATCACATATATGTCATGAAAAAATATGAGGGAAATATTATTATATTTTCAACATAAAGCCGATATAGATATTCATACTTCTTAAACTATATCAGTAGTACACAATCAAATTTCATATATAACGCAGATCTATCTTATCTAGTTAATCCATTATCAGTTTGATACAAGAGTTATAGATCATTAAATTATCACATCAATAGATGAAAATATACTTGAAACTTTTTTTATATAATCAGTGTTATTACCATAGAGGTTTATTATTAGTCATTAAATATTTATTATATTTCTTTGCTAATCTGTTTGCATCAAGCGCTTGAATTATCCAAAATACAACGTAGGCTATTCCAAAGATCATAGATAAATCAAGACCCTGTATTATGGGATCATTTTGCGATATAAACTCAGCTAAAAATACAAATATTCCGATTATAAACGGAATCCAACCTATAAACATTATTAGAACACCACGTAATACCTTTCCAATATAGATGTGTCCTATACCACAAAATCCAAATACGCCAGCTATTATGGCGATCAAGAAAGCTAAGCCATTGTTTTTAAAAGGAATAGAAGCAACAGTCAATTTATACATATACAATAAAGAAAGCCGTTAATAAACTAAGTTCCCATAGATTCTGTAAATGAAATGTTATTTTTTATATCTTTTATCGACAAAACTTTTGAAAATGGGTTATTTAAAACTAAAAAATAGTCTTATTTCTTTCTGGCAGAGTATTATATTTCCAAATATTAGAGTAAATAACAGATAGGGCATATTTTTATATAATTGTGCAGAGTTGCTGCTATAGGTTTATAGAATATAAACTGATAATTGAAATTATATTCCTTTTTACTACAAAAAATAAATATATCTAAATAATACTTAAGGGAAATAGAAATAGAATAAAGAATTAGAATTAGTGGCAGGACTAAAAGTTTCATAACCTATTTTGTATAAAATAATGTAACAATTAAATTTAATACATTTTATTTCTATCTGTACAAGAGGAAAAGAATACTTAGTTTGCATCCAAAAAATCAGGTATTGATTATTTTATTTTCAATAATTGTAATAGGTCTCATAGGTATACCATTTGGTAATCCAAATTTTATCATTAATGCAGTGATACTAGAATTAACATTTATTATATTGGCTGTTCTTATTGCAAAAGGAATAGGTAATAATAAGCCACTTTATGTATGTATATTCCTTGCACTATTAATTATTATTGGTAATAGTCTTGTTACTGCTCATATTAATAGAATGGTAACTTTTTCAAAACCCCTTAATACTATAGTTTTGATTATTGGTGGATATTTACTACAAGGTTTATTGATATACACGAGTATATTGACTATAAAAAGAAGACAGAGATTTAAAAATCCTAAATTTTATTGAGTGACATTCTCCCTTCATATAATAACAATTTGAAATTTTTCTAAAAAGTACCCAATCATTTAACATTGTAAAGTGAGATTACATGGTAAAAATACTTTTATTATTGGGGATCAACATTGTTTGCGACTACCTCTAATAATTTAACCGTTGATATAGGTTTCTTTATCACTTCAAAATTGTTTGTATCCTCGATAATATTTTCATATGCTGTTATTATAATTACTTTTATCTTTTCATCAATTTCTTTAATCTTTCTACCTAACTCGCATCCATTTATTTCTGGCATTTTATAATCAGTTAATAAAAGAGTACATTTATCATGATTTTTTTTCAGATATTCAAGAGCTTCAACTGGATTAGTAAAACCTATAACGTTATAACCGTTCATCTCTAACGTTACTTTAAACATAAATACTAAATCTGATTCGTCATCAACTACAACAATAGAAGAACGGTCCAATCCCATAGTAATAGCAGTAATAATTGTTGTTCAAGTATTTAACATGATCTTGAATAATGAAACTAACTATCTTACTCTACTTGATTAGTAGTAGTAGTAGTAATAGTAGATTACTTTTTGTTTATTGTTTGAATATTAGGAATAGTTAAAGCTATAGTGAGATCATATTATATATATATTAATTACTTTAATAAGTATATGTTATTTTAATGACTATATAGATATTCAATAGATATGAAAAATCAAAAAAATGATCAATTTTCTCTCTTTGTAGAAACATGTGAAAAAATAAGATCTACCACTAAAAAAAATGAAAAAATAGATATTATTTCTAACTATGTAACCAATCTTGATGAAACCTCCTTATCTATTGCAGTTTTATTCCTATCAGGAAGGGCATTTCCTATAGGTTCAACGGCTACACTCAATATAGGGTTCACTACTATTATGGAATCTCTTTCTGAAATTGCCATGTTAGATATTAAAGATATTCAGAATATTCATCTAAAACATGGAGATATAGGTGCAATGGCAGAATATGCGGTATCTAAAAAACATATTATTTCTCTTTTTAATCAACAAGAGAATATATCATTAAGTTACGTGTACCATCAATTTAAAAAGATAGCAAACATAATGGGTTCTGGTTCAAATAAAAATAAAAAAAATATATTAAAAGGATTGCTTATTGCTTTGTCTCCTCTCGAATCAAAGTATCTTATCAAAATTATTACGGGTGAAATGCGAATTGGTTCAGTTGAAGGTCTGGTAGAGATTGCTTTATCTCATGCTTTTGATAGAGAATTAGAATCTATAAGAGAAGCTATGCTTATTTCAGGAGATATTTCCCAAGTAGCAGTTTTAGCAAAAAAAAATATTCTTCACAATGTAATAATGAAGCCATTTGTCCCAGTAAGTTTTATGTTAGCAGATGTTATGTTTAGTGCGGAAGAGATAATAAACTATTACAATAAAGCTTTGATTTGTGAATATAAATATGATGGAATAAGGTTACAAATGCATAAGTTTGATAAGAAAGTACGGCTTTTTTCTCGTAATTTGGTAGATATAACATATGCATTTCCTGAGTTAGTGAAAGCTGCAATAGAATCTACAATAAAAACTCAAGACACATTAATACATAACCAGATAGACTTTATTCTGGATGGAGAACTAATAGCCTTTAAAAATGATAGACCATTACATTTCCAAGAGCTTCAGAAACGACTTAGAAGAAAGAATGTTACTGACTATATTACTACTGAAATTCCCATTTATTACATAGTTTATGATATAATGTATTTTAAGGATAATCAAGTACTAAAGAAATCCCTCTTGGATAGAAAAAATATGTTATCAACAATCGCTTTTAAAAAACCAATAATCAATTCTAGTTATAAAATTTCAGACTCAATAGAACAAGTAATTGCAATATTTAATGAAAGTAAAGATATTGGACATGAAGGATTAGTAGTAAAGGACCCACTATCTCAATATCACCCAGGAAAAAGAGGCCGATACTGGATGAAGTTAAAGAAGGAACTAGATACAATTGATGCGGTAATTGTGATTGCTGAATATGGTCATGGAAAAAGAGCGGGAGTATTATCAGATTATACATTTGCAGTAAGAGATGAAGATAAAAAAAATACTAATAATAATAACAATAATTTGAGTTTAAATAATAACAATAATAATTATCGTGAAAATAGTAGGCTTAAAACAATTGGTAAAGCATACTCTGGGTTGACTGACAAAGAGATAAACGAAATGACTGAAAGATTAAAACAAATCATAGTAGAAGATAATGGTAATAGAATTTTAGTAAAACCTGAAATAGTTTTAGAAGTAGCATTTGATACAATACAAAAAAGTGACAGGCATAATAGTGGATTCGCATTACGATTTCCAAGGATAAAAAATATTCGTATTGACAAGAGCCTAAAGGACATAGATACTCTAGAAAAAGTCAGACAGATTTATAAAAACCAAGTATATGTAAAGCACATGAAAATTTGAAGTGTAAATTTAGTACATTATATCGTAGTTTTTTATTATACTCTAAATTTAACTTTTAGAAAATTATTTTTATTCGGGATATAGTCAAAGTATTGTTTATTATAATTATATTCTTTGTAATTGTAAATCTATAATATTCCATGACTTCTTCTATGAACTAATAATTCTTCTTCACTCGACATTCCATAACCACAAATTTCACAAAAAACAAGATTTGAGATATCAGCTATATCTTTTGGAATTCCAACGGTAATAATATTTTCAAGTTCAGTTATTTGATGATTTTTATAGATTTTAAAAGAGTCTAAATATTCTTGTAATAATGACATTATTTGTTTAATTATTTTTTTATCTTGTTCATTAAATATGGATATTACTAGGTTATCTTCTTCAGTTTTAATTTCTATTTTTTCATTTATTATTGAATTGGAAATCAAATAATTGTATATATTATTTGCTAGGTCAACATCTCCTGCAAAATTTATGATCAAAATATTTAGATTCCCTCCACTAGTTAATAGTCATTTGCTATTATAAACTCATCAATAATAAAAGGATTCTACAAACGGATAAATTTTATTTAATATAGAATTATTTTATATCTTTTAATGCAAAACATTTAGTCATTTGAAATAAAAATATTCATTATTGCAGTTGCCTATTTAATTTTAAAATTGTAATAAGAGTTTAATCTTTGATTTTCTTGAATTTTTTATTTTATCAAATAATTTTAGAATTTACCCATAAGATGCTACTACTACTAGGTATATTATTTGTATATTTTACTATTTCTTTTTTCCTTTTTTTTTGGTTGTTTTGGGTTGTCAATACTTTTTCCTTTTGAAAAAAATTTATTTAGATGTTTTTCCATCCAACATAACATTTTATCACTATTGACCTTATGCAATGGAACTAATATTCGTAGATTTTATCATTGTTTCAATATAATCCAAATTTTGTTCAAAGGTATCAGGTTGAGCAGTAAAATCTAAGCTATACAATAGCCCATCCCTTATTGCTTCAATTCCGATATTTCTTTGCAGCTCTAGTGCTTTATTTGTATAATCTATCATAAACGCATTAATTCCTGACAATTTAGTTGTTTGTACTTTTACATCAATAGATGAGTTATTCAAATTTTTTACTAAAATATTCTTTCTATCGTCTAAACTTAAGGAATCTTGAACCTTTTCTATGTTAAACCAGACAAAAACCATATCTGATAGAACTTTATTAGGCGGAGAAAGAAAACTAACCTGAAAGATTCGATTAGGTGAAAAGTTTTCTGGCCCATCTTTTTCATAATATCTCCAATCACCAGGATAGTTAATATTGATTCCATATAATGGATTTTTATAAGTTTTGAATTCTTCCGAAAAATCAGAATGGAATACACCCTGTATATTTTGAGTAGAAAGCGGGATACCTAGTAAACTAGAGAAAATACAAACTAAGACTATTAGCCTCTGGTTTATTACCATCCTTTAATTATATTTTAATCTTATATTAATCTTATAGCTTTCATAAAATGTATCCATACTATATATTGACGGTATCTTCTTGCATTATGAAAAATACAAATAATGAAAGAGATATTAAAAATTTTGTTTATGTAGAGTTCTTTAATGAATAATAAATGTTTATGTATATGTTCAATGTAATATTAAATTAATTCTCATATACCTCCTAAGTTTTATTATTATTGTTTATTATATTTATATGTAAAGAAAAGAAGATCGATATAATAATTTTACTTATAATGTAACTATTATATATATACATTAAAATATTTTTTGTTTGAACAATAATTAATCTAATCTATAAAAATATTAAATAATTTAAGTTATAAACTAATATTCTAGAGTATTCAAAAAATTTTTTTTGTACTTTTTGACTTCTTGTACCCTCTTTCGTTCATCTGAACTTGGTTTAATTATTGATTATAAAAAAGACCAATACTATTCTAGAAATAAAATTTAACATATGTTTTAAACTGTTATTTCTGGGTTCCTGCTGTCTTTCCACGTATACAATCTATACACCAAACTTCAGGAACTGGTATTCCATCAATATTTTTTCTTACTTCTATCTAAACAGATAGGTTTGCACCACAATTTCTACATGTTCCGTCGTAACCTGTTGCTGCCCTTTTAATTAATATTGGTAATATATAATATAAAATTCTTTAAGAAAAAGAAAAAAAATTACGTTATTAATTATTTATGTTCCTTGTTGGTGTTTCCCTAATTCAATGCTTACACACTTTAAACACCAAAATTCGTTTGGTCCTATTCCATCACCTCTATCTTTTCTTACCATAATAGAAATTGATGGATGTTCAATACCGCAATTCTCACATTTTCCAGTATAACTCATGGCCATTTTCTTGGTTATTTATTTTATAGATTAATATCTAATATAATTTTGGGTATAAACCAATAATAAAGGAAACAAGTTCTATTAATCATTTTTTTTATATATTATTATCATTATAGAATGTAGGATTTGTCAGATAATATAATACCAGCAAAATCTGCAGGTGAAGATAATAAAATTATAAGTAATGGATTAAATATAATTTTGAAAAATCATACGAACAGGATAGAGAAGCAAATAAACTAAAATTCAAATAGACTGTTTCAAGAGAACAAACAGATTTCCATAGGCAGAGTTATTACAAATTTGAAAAATATCTGATAAACAACGATGTCATTAAACGATAATAAATAAATAAATAAATCTAAATTTTCTTATTGTATTTCACTTTTATCGTGATGAAAGCATGAAAACTCTCTACAATAATAACAAAAACTACAAAATGGACATATTGGGTTGACTAATGTCGGGGAAAACTCAAAATAACAATTAAAACATTTCATTTTTACTCTATTAGGGGTTTGTTTTACTAAAAGTTTGTATTTATTATTAAGATATAATCAATAATACTAACTAATACTTGTAAATTTATTAAAAATTCTAAAATTTAATCATACATATTATTGATTTTTAATATATTTCAATTATCTAAATATCCATTATAGGAAGAAAATGATATGTCAAATAAATTAATTATTTACATTTAACCATTCAATCACATTATTATGATAAATTATAATATATCATTGTTATAGAAATGTATTGCAATAATTTAAATTATTATACTTTTTATTCTACCGTAAATGAAAAGTTTAAAAAAACCGTTGAATCTTAACGATAGTTTTGCAAGTAGTATCATGAATAACTTTCGTTTATCGGATAAAAGAGGTACTAATTTTAATTTCTTTAAAATATTTTGTTTTTCTCTACTTTTTATTTTAGCTTCATTAGTCATATCTTTAGAAGTTGGTGGAGAGAAACAAGAACGTAATACTATTCAGTTAGTATGGGGCGAAGAAATCAATGGAACTAACAGTGCAGATAATATGAGTGGTACGATAAACAAAGATATCATTAAAGGATTGGATGGCAATGATACAATAAATGGGAAAGAAGCAGGAGATGATATTAGTGGTGGGAGTGGAGATGATCTTATTTATGGCGATGAAGGAAGAGATACCTTAAAGGGAAAAGCAGGAAATGATCGTATAGAAGGAGGAGAAGGAAAGGACAGAATATTTGGTGATAGAGGTAATGATGTATTAGTAGGTGGTCAAGATAACGATAGTCTAACTGGGGGCATTGGAAAGGATACATTTATTTGTGGAAATGGAACAGACGTATTAACAGATTTTAATATCACACAAAATGATAGTACCCCAGAAAATGATTGTGAAAATTTAGAAAATAATAATGTTACAACTAAAAGTTCAGCTGTAACTAGTGATGGTAACGAAATAACCGAAAATAAAAGTAGTGATAATGTAAATACAACAAATGAAAATAAGAAGGCCGATGACTTCTTTTTTGGTTTATTCAAATGATAAAAGTAGATGAATGGAATAAACAATTATAATAAACTTCTTTTAATAGTAATTTCTTTAAATTTACTTTCGAACTAATGATTCTTAGATTAGTCAAAAAAAACAACAACCTACATACAAGGAGACAATAAATTTATGAACGACGCATTATCACAGCAAGGGAGAAGTTTCCTTTTTTAGCAATCGCTGTTGGCATTTCTTCTGGAACAGTCCGAATAGTTTCTGGTTAAGTTAAGATCTTTTTTATTGTTGATTACTAAAACAATATAATAGCCCATCTTTTGAGCTAATAAAGAGCTTATCTTTCACAATACAAGGAGATGATTCTATTCCATCCATTGTAGGAAATTTCCAGTTGAGACTACCACTTTCAATACCTAAACCGTAAATATGAGAATCTAAAGAACCTACATATAACATTCCCTCTTCCTTACCATCATCATTTTGTGTTATCACTGGAGAGGACCAAACCTTGTCTCCAGTTTCATATTTCCATTTGATAGAACCATTAATAGAGTGTAATGAATAGATCTTTTTATCAGAACATCCAAAGAAAATATGATCTTTTGATATAGCCACTGAAGAAAGAATAGGCTTACCAGTTTCATGCTTCCATTTGATAGAACCATCAGATTGATCTAAACAATACATTATACCGCTATGTGTTCCTATAAATAACAAATTAGTAGACTTCATTAAACTTGGTGTGGCTCTAATTTTGCCATTTAACATACTCTTCCAATTTAAGTTACCATTTAAATCCAGACTATAGATACAGCAATCATCTGAACCAATAAATATTTCATGATTATTGGTAGCAGGGGAAGACCAAATAGAATCACCTGTATTAAATGTCCATAATATATTTCCTCTCATGTCTAGTGCATAAATTGTGGAATTAAGAGATCCAATCACTATTATCTTTCCATCACATATACAAGGAGATGAAAAGATATCACCAGTTATTGGGATATTCCATCTCTTTTTGCCTTCATCATTGATATCTAATGCATAAATAAAATTTCTTTCATGAGATTTAGAATTTGCATTAGTAATCCATGAATTAAAGGTACACGATATTAACAAATTATCATAAAGTAACATTGATGAAACCAGAGGAGATCCTATCTCTTTTTGCCAATTGATTTTTTTCTTGTAAATATCAATAGCGAAAATTCTACCGGTTATAGTTGAATTATAAACAACGTTATTATGGGAAATTGCTGAGGATATCATAGGTCCTAATTCAATTACCCAAAATAGTGATAGTTCTCGTGCAAGTTTTTTCGGAAAAATCCCAGTTCTAGCATCATTTCCTCTAAATATGCGCCAAGAATTCTCGTTATTAATCAATAGAGATAAAAAATTATAATCTATATTTATTTTATATAATATATTAAAACGGTATTCAAATAGTATTAATATAATAAATTCTACATACGTTTGAAATAGATTGTTTTTTTAGAAATATTATTACATTGTAGTCCTTTATAATTCTCACATTATCCAAAAATAAAACGAATAATTTGTTATTGATTTATATGAACTGATTGAATATCAATATTTATATCGACTAGTAAGTGTATTATGTCTGACTCAATAACCACTACCACCATCATTTCTCAACTGAAATTTCCCTTTTCACTAAAGAAAGATCAAATCGATGCGGTAAACGCATGGATTGCTAAGAACTTTAGAGGTACAATAGTATATAGTAGTGGAACTGGTAAAACTGAAATAGCGTTTGAATGTGCAAAGAAAGTTGCCAATGCATACCCTTCTTCGTCTACTTTAAATATTCTTTTAATGGTACCGAGGATTATCTTAATCGAACAGAACATCAGACGACTTGTATCATACGGTATTCCGAGGGATAAAATAGGAGCATATTTTGGGGAAAGAAAACAGATCAGAGAGATAACAATATGTACATATCAAAGTATAATTAGAAATCTAGATATTATTCGTAGATCTAATATGGTTATTTTTGATGAAATACATTTGATAAGAGATACAGCAAAAATCTTTAGGAAAATATTCGATGTAGTTATAGAAGATCATAAAAAAGCTATTCTTGGTCTTACTGCAACTCTTGATGAAAAAGATCTTTCGAAATATAACACCATTCTTACATTATTACCTCCAGTTAAGAGATATCCTATCAAGAATGCTGTTAATGATAAAAGACTTGCAAAGCCTATAGTTATTCCTTTAAAGGTCAATCTTACAGAGAAGGAACAAAAGGAATATGAGACATACTCCTCGAAAATAAAGAAAATTTCTAATCGGTTTAAAATATATGATGCAGAGTCTATGACAGGATTACTGAAAAAAGGTGGTTTTGTTAGTGGAATGGCGAAAGCATGGTTCCTAAACGTAAGAAAAAGAAAATTGTTGTTAAGTTGTTCAGAAAATAAATTATTATCTGCCTTAAACCTAATAACAAAAAAATTTCCAAATGAAAAAATCATGGTATTTAGTGAAACTATTGATTCAATCACTAAACTTAGGGATATGTTGGAATTAGAGGGTACAAAAACAATGATAATTGATAGTAACATAAATTCTAGAAGGAGGCAATCTATCTTGAATCAATGGGGAAGAGAATTTTATCCTCTCTTATCAGTACATACCTTGGAAATAGGATTTGATATCCCACAAGTTAGAATAGAAATTATCTTAGCTACAACTTCCAATATGAATCAGGTAATACAGAGAATTGGTAGAGTTATACGAAAGCAGGAAGGTAAAGATCTTGCATTAATCTATGTCATATATGTATCAGATACTAAGGATGATAAAATACATGACATAGTAAAGAAGGCAATAACAACATCAACAACAAGTTTTCAGGAATATGTAAAAGAAGAAGGAGAAAATAGCAATGAGAAAATAGAAATACAAAAAGGTATTCTTAATAATCATATTGGAAATTTAACAAGATTAAAAGAAGCTGAAAGAAAAAGACTTGAAAAGGCTTACAACATAATAGAATCTACGCTATATGAACCAATGATAGTTGAATTGAAAGAAGAAAAACAAGATAGTGACCAGGGTGAGAAAAATCAAAATCAAAGAGAAATTAAAAAATTATTTCGGGTGAAAAGTAGTATCCAAGAAAAAACCAAATACTATGATGTTGATATAGAAAATAAGACTTGTACATGTCCAGATTTTAAATTTAAGTTTCATAAATGTAAACATATTGTTGCAACAGAATTATTCTTATTTTGAATAAACAGTTAAAATATAAAAGTAAAAATTATTAAAAGGAATATTATAAAAGAATTATAAAAGAGAATCTCATTATAAGCAGAATTTAATATAAATATAAAAAACAAACTTTTAAACAGATTAATGAATCTTATTCCTCTAGTACTTTAGCTGATAGATTATTAGAAAGTATTTAGATAGATTATAACCGTACGATGATGTTTATCACATCTTTTTGTAACCTAAATATAATGAAAGTTTTCCTAGTTTTCCTTCTTATTATTTTAAAATATACATATTGAAATGACTAGTGCTACAGCAATTATTCAGGCAAATCTAAATTGGTTGGTTTTTGTTAATGTTAAATCGGTCTTGGTATTTTATTGTTGTGTAGTTTCAACTCTAATGGTTGTTTGATAAAAAATAAGGTTAAGAGTTCTGTTTTATGTTCTTAATTAAATTCAATCCGTAAGATTTTACCTCATCATCAATTGTGCTACTAATTAACTCATTTATTGCATCTATACCATTATTTTTGTAAGCAGATATTGTATCAAGCATTTGCTTTCGAAGTTCTGAGTCAGTAGTTTTACGAAATTGGCTTTTAAGATCCTCTATTTGTTTTTCTTCTGACATATTAGTTAGTCTTATTTTTACAATAAGTCTTATATCTTTAATGTTATTTCAAATTCTAACACAATATTTTTAGCCTACCTTCTATTATATTTGACTTAATTCTCACATATTCTCTTAGTAAAAGTAAACTATCCATTAGAATAATACTATGTTAGCAAATGAATTCTAAATTATTTTTTTTCCATGTGCTAATTTTTTTATTTCATTTGTAATTTCAATCAATTGAGCTGGTACTTCTTGAGAATTATTGGTCCACACAGCAGTGTGAATATCTTTATCTATCGTAACTGTAAGAGAAGATGATATCGCGGTATTATCTTCATTTTCTTTTTCTGTTACATAATTAGCTTTTGTATTAAAAAAATTGTTTTTTGTAATTGTCTCAATTAAATCAGTTTTTTCTGAATCTTCTATAGATTTTTGGGTTAAATCAGCACCACTCATATCTGTGGATACTTTAAGGTTATTAGATTCGGAATCATAAGAAATAACTAAATAATTGTTTGCTAAACCTCCCGATTCTACATATTTAAAGCTAAAAGACGAAGGAGTATTTATAGAATTTTCTTTAGTACTGTTAGACATAGATTATATAAAACATAACATTAACATATTATTTAATCATTCTAAATAGATTTAAAGATAATTTAGTTAATTAAAGGTTAACAGATTTTCCATATTATTTAGTCATCAGGTCAAAAACACCTTTATTTTTCTTCAACACTTCTGTCTTTGACTGGCTGTTATCTTTATCACCATAGTTCTCTTCTTCTTTATATTCATAACAGTATTTTTAGTTATAGTAATGTTATATTTTTTATATAGCCTTTAAGTTAGATGATTAAAGGTATTTTAATAAAATCACGAGTCGAATCATTATGAATACTAATTATTCAATAATAATATTATTGAATAATATTATTAAATGATTATACTACTAACTATATATAATAATATTTCCTATTGGACTTAGAACTTTAATTCTCTGGAAATAAATTTTGTGATAGTATTAAATAAAATTCTAAATTATAGTAATTTAAATAACATATGTTACTTTAAAATACAAAAATAACTTTTGAATCTATCCAATAATACAGTGTTCAAATTTGAACACCACTTACTGATTATTACTTTGTTTTGCTGTGTGTTCTCCAATTTGTTGTAATTCGCTTACAAAAGTATCATAGTCATAATTTTGGGTATGTAGAACATTGCTCCAAAATGATGTTTGTCCAATAATAACGGCCCCTTCATTCAATTCTTCACAAGTAGCTCCATTCATTTTGGGAACTTCTTTATGGTATGTCTAACAGTATGAACATTTTGTATCTGCTGGCGCAACTAACATCATCATTTCTTCATATTTCTGTGGTATTATAGATGGACCCATCTGATATTTCTCAAGTAAAGGCCACATTTGTGGAATAACATCTTTTGGTATATTTCTTATAAATTTTGGTAACATATCGAAAGTATTTTCTATGTCTTTAATTGTCTTTTCTTAACTCATATTATTTATTAATAGAAATTTTAATAAAACGTTATAATTATTCAATATAATAAAATATCTTTAAATTACAACAGAACCTGTAAAAAAAGTAGCTCAATTTTTATAGTAATTATATTTCTATAGTAATAGTAATGTCAAAACATGAAGTTGTTGGTTAACAATATATATATAAATAATTCATAATTATTCAAAGAGATTGAAGAGTATAAAGAGGAAGGATATAAAACCAGGAACTGTCGTTAAAATAATAGAAAAAGAAAATCAAAAGACTGGCGAATTGACTGAGGGAATAGTAAAGAAAATCTTAACCTCTTCAGCAACTCATCCATATGGAATTAAAGTTATTCTAGATAGCGGTATAGTAGGAAGAGTTAAAGAGATTGTAAATTGACAAAATTAAAGAAAATCTCAGAAGGCTTCAGAGATGATAATTGTTGTTATTTGTTACTGTTATATTTTGTAAAACTTTACTCAATTTTCTTTAATTTCATGATCCATTTTTATTTTCTAAAACGCCAATTGAGATAAAAATCTATATATATTATATTTTGAAAGTGGTGGCAAAAAAGGAATTATAAATCTACTATAACATTATATTTCTAATATATAATGTATATCTATTGTTTGAGGATTCTAATTTAGGAAATTTAATTCTTGTAAATCAGAGTATTATAACATGTAGTAAGTGTGTAAGATTATCAGAATACATCAGAAATGTAGGAACTAAAAAAGTTAAAAGATTCAAAAATGTAGAATATTGGTCCAAACCTGTATGTGGATTTGGAGATCTAAATGCTAATCTGATAATAATAGGTCTAGCTCCTGCTGCACATGGAGGAAATAGAACAGGAAGAATGTTTACGGGAGATAGTTCTGGAGATTGGCTTGTGAAGGCTTTATATAAATATGATTTTTGTAATCAACCTTTTAGTAATGATAAAAATGATGGATTGGTATTGAATAATGTTTATATTACCTCTACAGTAAAATGTGCTCCACCAAAAAATAAACCATTATTAGTAGAAATTAATAATTGTAATGAATATTTAACCAAGGAATTAAAACTATTAGGTAAAAATAGTAAAATATTTTTAACTTTAGGAAAATTAGCTTTTGATGAATTTTGTAAGATTCATAAAATAAAAAGTTTAAAATTTAAACATGGATTGATTTATCATATAGATAACACTAATAAAATATTAATATCCTCATATCATCCTAGTAGGCAAAATACCAGTACAGGAAAATTAACATGGTCAATGTGGATCAACATTTTTAGACAAGTTAGCAGTATTCTAGATTCAATATAAAAATAAAAAAATTAATATTTATTAAAATATTCTAGGCAAAGAAATATTCATAATATGGAACAAACATAAAATTATTTCTTATATTAACTGGAATTATATTAGTAATAGTAGTAGTAGTAGTAGTAGGCATTAATTGTTAACGTATTAAACATAACATATTCGAACTATTTTTAATTTAGTCGAACATATGTTCTAAATTATTTTTATAATTAATTTATAATAATTTCTAATTTAAAGGATTTTAAATGAATCGAAGTATTTATTTTCTCAACTTTGAGATGAAAATATAGAGTATAGCTATTATTTCAAATCTTCCCATTATCATGTTAAAAGATAATACCATTTTAGATATTGAATTCAAATCCATAGTAGTTATTCCTACAGTTAAACCATTATTGGAAATAGTAGTAGCTGCTTCAAATATAGCATCAATAAAAATAATTTTATTTTCACCCAAGTAATATATACATAATGCAGTTATGATTGTAAATAAGATGTAAAGAACTACAACAAATAATGCCTCTTTAAATGCTTTATCAGAAAGGATATAAAATTTGTACTTATCTAATGGAACATTGCTACTACTTGTTTGTTTATTATTATTTTTTGATATCTTTCCTTGGTAATATGATTTGAATGTTTGTTGGATTTTTTTACGAAATTGAATTGCAGTTGCTGAAATTACAGGAGGTTGTTGACTATTATACTGGTTTTTATTCATAAACTTGGATGTATGTTTTCTATTGTTGATAATTTTTTCAAAAATTAGCATTAATCTTGCTATTTTTATTCCACCAGCGGTTGAAAAAGCAGTTCCTCCAATTAGCATAACTATAATTAATAATATTTTACCATTAATAGACATATGAGATAGATTAAGATATTGAAAGCCGGTGGTTGTGGAAGCACTAATTACATGAAATACAGAGGAAAGCCAATCATTTTCTGAAAATGAAGGTTCTATTACTAAAAATAAAAAGATGAATAAGGTCAAAATTATTAGAAATATTAGAATTTCCTTAACCTCCTTTGTAGCTTCTACATTTTTACTGAAAATACCAAAATGAAATGCAAAAGGTAACGCCGCAATTATCATTCCACCCATAATTATCGTTAAGGTAATCGAATTTTCTGAATTAAGGATAGTAGAATTAGGTACAAAGCCACCGGTAGCGAGTGTAGTAAAGGCTAATGATATTGAATCTAGTATATTTATATGTCCAAAAGTGAAAATTAATAGAACAAAGATTGTTGTGTATACTACAAAGATAATACTAATAGTAGAAAGCAATTGTTTGAATCTTAATATTCCACTTCCTAGGAAATACTTCATTCCTGCCAATTTTGTTTCTGGATAATATAAGGCCATGACTAAATAAATAAAACTTAATCCACCAACCCATTCTGTATAAGACCTATAAAATGAAAAACTATCAGGTAAATTTTCAGGATGTACTATTGTAGAAATACCAGTAGTTGTAAAACCTGATGTACTTTCTAAGAAAGAACTTGCAAAAAGAGAAAATGGGTCAATTCCCTCCCAAAATGGATTGATATACATATATGGTAAACTTCCAAATATACTTAACAATACAAAACTCAATACAACAACAATAGATGATTGTTTTAGATTGAGTGGGCTTTTTTCTCCTAATGTATTAAGAATATACCCAGTTAAGGACATTCCTACAAATGCCAAGTAAATGCCAATTGAAGATTGCCATTCACCTAAAACCGTGCCTAGTAATGCAGGTACAACCATTAGTAATCCTGTAAATTGCAATATAATGGCTAGATTTGCGAAAATTGGTTTGTAATGTTCTCTTATAATTTTCCTATAACTTCTAAAGGTTTTCTCAATAACTGCTATACGAATTACTTCTGCTAGATATTGTTGTGTTACTGTACCAATAATTTTTTCGTCGTCTTCTTTATCATTATTATTTGTACTATCTGTAACAGGTAGATGTTTTATTTTGTGAGCACGCATTAATTGGATACCTTGTCTTACTGTAGCTGAGCTAGGTAATGTTATTATTGGAGATGTCATTATGGATTTGATAGATATTAAATCAGAATCCTCTCCTTTCATTACAACTTTTTCTAGAATATCACTATCTGTTACTATGCCAACATATTTTCCATTTGATGATGTTACTAGAATAATCTCTACATTCTTTGGTTGCAATATTTTAACTGCTTCAGCAACAGAAGAATTTTCATCAGCAGTGACAAATTGAGTATGAATATAGGATGACAGAGGACGTTCTAATGGTTCAACCATTAATATTCATCATCATTTATAATTTTCCTGTTCGCATTGAGCTCATAAATTACTTTAATGTTATTTTAATTATATGCCATTTTAATATAGTGTATAATAAAAAAAAAATTGAATATTTATTGTGATGCATTATACATATCTTTTTATCATTGGGATCGATATATTGCATTTATAGATTACACGTTAACTCACGTAAAATATCAATGTTACCATAAGTAGAATACCATTTTTAAATTTAATACATGAAATTACGGATAAAAAGAAAGTATGTTTTAGTGAGGATACAAGTAAGGTGTTTCTTTTATAACTTTATTTAATTATTATAATAACAATGTCCTATTTTAATAAAGCTTACAAACTACTGTTTAAACCAAAACATCTTACTTTGGGAGTCTTATTTGCGATTGAGGCTTATGAAGGATCAATTCCAAAAATGAAAAGTCAGGTAGAGTTAGCTCAACGTGCTGAAGAATTAGAATTCTCAGGATTATGGTTTCGTGATGTTCCTTTATATGATCCCAATTTTGGAGATGTAGGACAGATTTATGATCCATGGACTTACCTTGGATATATTGCTGGACAAACAAAAAATATTTCATTAGGGACCGCGGCTATTATTTTTCCGTTAAGACATCCAATAGACTTGGCAAAGGGAGCTGCCTCTATTGATCAATTAAGTAATGGTCGATTAATATTGGGAATAGCAGCCGGGGATAGACCTATTGAGTATCCTGCATATGGGCGAGATTATGATCGAAGAGATATCCTCTTTAGAGAATCTGTTTATGATTTCCATCGTTTGATTTCTGAAAATTTTCCCAGATATGGTTCACTATTTGGATCTTTGACTGGTGAAGCTGATCTTTTACCAAAACCTACATCTAAAAAATTGCCATTATTTGTTACAGGTTATAGCAGGCAAACTATTGATTGGATTGCTGAAAATTCAGATGGATGGTTGATGTATCCAAGAGATGTCCTTTTACAGCAACATATTGTAACCAATTGGAAAAACGTAGTTAGAAGAACTGGCAATGATTTTAAACCCTTTGCTCAGTCTTTATATATAGACTTGACTAAAGATCCTGATACAAATCCTGATCGTATTCATTTAGGTTATCGATTGGGAAGAAACAAATTGATTAAACATTTGAATGACCTAAAAGATATTGGAGTGAATCATGTCTTTTTTAATCTTAAATATAGTAAACGCCCAGCACGCGATATCTTGGAAGAATTAGGAAAATTTGTAATCCCTTATTTTCCTCCTCTAGATATACAATAATGATCTACTACATATTATAACTCGCCAATAATTTTTTATGATGACAAGATATCTTGATCAATTATAATAACTACTTCTAGTATATTTATTTATGAAAATATATTTATTCAATATATTTTATTAGAATATACATATTATGAATTATATTTAGCATATCTATTTTTCTATAGATATATCTAATACAGTATGGTTTGATAAACAATATTATTCTTTAAAACTTCTTTACATATCAAAACGATTTCTTTTCATTCAAAAATAATACAATAGTATTTCAAAACTTTCAGAAATTTTCTAAAAATATTTATATTACTAAAATTGATTACTTAAATCTATTATTTTTGTTACTATACCATAAATCTGTTGTTCGCCAAAATGATTACTTGTATCTTCATCATCTGGATCAATTGCAATTGTACTTCCGTTAGAAATAGAAATTGAAATACCAACACTGTTCCATATAGTTTGACCATTAATTTTTATGTCAGCAGTTCCATTTACTGAGAAGCTGTTATAGGGTGTTAGTTGCACTATTGTTTTATTACTATTATTATCAAGTTTAAAATTAGTTATTTGATGAATATGACTCTTTGATCCATCCATAGGCGAGGCAAGAAAATTTGTTAAAAAGTTAGTTACATTACCTTTATTCACACTTAAAGTCCATTCTCCTGTTAAAATTACTTTAAATGCATTTGTAATGTTAAAGTTAGATTCTGGAACAGTTATAACTAATGAACTTATTTGTCCTATAGCAGAAAAGTTATCTTGAGTATTTATTGAATTATCAGGATCTATTTCTTGTTTCTGTGCAAATTGGGGGGTCAATAACATTTCATTAGTATTAACAATAATAGTAGTAGTTGAAGTGAAAAATACTATCACAATATAAATAAAGTTAAACAAATATTTCATAATTAAAAATTAACATTATCGCATGTAGTATTATTAGTTTTCTCTTTTAATTTTATACTCATATTCAATTGGGTTTAAGGTATTGCAATATTTATTTTCCATATTTATAACTCATTTAACAAAATCGATCAAATATTTCACTTGATTCCCTTGGTAGCTCTTTACCTTCATGAGTGCTTAATAAAATACTATTCTTTATGATTGTATTAGAATATCAAACTATGGAGTACTAGCATAAATAGACCGATTAAATAATAAATAAAAAATAAAATGACTTAAGCGATAATCCACTATATTGAGAAGAGTGTGTATATTTAAACAATAAAAGATATGGTGGTTAAAGGTAATTATAATTTGCCTATAGATTGTATATTGATTAACGTTATAAAATTTAATCGTAGAGACTAGTTATTATTTAATGTACTAGCCTTCTAAGGAATATATATCATAACAATAGAAGGCCATCATGTATGAATATTTCTGAATTTTCTTTGGACTGTATTCACATTGCAGAAAACATAATATTTAATGATTAGAGACAAATTATCTTATTTAAAACCTTAGCCGGTCTTATGAGCCAAGAATGTCAATACAGAAAAATAGACGTGCTCGTGATCTTTTTAATAAACTCAGATAATAATAATTCATAATTAAATTATTAACCACTGAGAATTAATAGCCAACCCTAAAATGGACCAATACCAATCAAGTAGAGGTTAAGTTAAGAGTATATTTTACAGGTTTTTAGAATATTTAAAAATTGGTAAAACTAAATTGATGGAATAAAAAAAATTAAATTAATTACATGAGCCTAAACTTATAGAAGGTCCTAGACTATGATTCAGATTATGACTACTAGCTTATCTATCTCGGAAAGGACTTGAGAAATGTGAGTTGCTTAGTTCTGTTCCGCAGTTAACGAATGTTGATCTAATAGTATTCGATCACCAATTTTTATTTGTTATTTTCAAGACCAGTTGACATATCTTGATCTTCAGTTGGAATATCCTGTAATGTTTGATTAGTTACATTTTTTGGATCAACTGGTGTAATTCCTTTTTCCTGAGCCGTGCTATCACTTATTAAGATATGTAATATAGTTATAGTGATAACTGTAAATAATAATACTACTAATATTTTGACTTTAGTGTTATTTGTCTCTTCTTTCTCTGTCATCTTCTTCGTTTATTAAGTGGATAACATACTATTTCAAACATTCTTCGCGTAATACCAATTAAGTTTTATCCAAAAATGATCATATGAATTTTAATTGAAATTATCTGTATCTAACTTTTAGAAAGATTTTCCCGTTACAAGAATTACAACTTCTCAAAGAAAATAAAGTGACCATTATAAAAATATAAGAAAAATGCGATTAATTTATGTCAATATCCATATTTTTTAGGATTTTCATCAAATTCTTGTTTACATGCTTCACGACAAAAAAAAACTTTCTTCCCGTTTACTTCTGAAATATATTGTGTTTTTAATTCATCAACATTCATTCCACAAACTGGATCCTTTACCATTTTTTCATTTATTATTGTACATTAAGAGATTTAAGGGAGAAACTGTAATAAATTTCAGCAATTTTATTTAATATCAGTAAATGAAACCTATATTAAATATTAGTTGTTAAGATGAATGTGTTCTTTTTCAATAAAGAAGAAGCAAATTATTTGACTAGAAAGCCTTAATTTTAGCCTATAAGTAAAACAATTATGAATACTGAAGAAAATCTTCATTTAATGAAAATTTTGGATGATGCATGGAATTCAAAAGATTGGGATACTTTCAATAAACTTCATACTAATGATGTTAATGTATATTGGCCAGGTCAATCTGAACCTACTAGAGGTATACATAAGCATAAAAAAGAAGCTGAAATATTTTATAATACGTTCCCCGATAATCATATTGAAAACGATCCATACCTTGTACTTTTTGGTCAAGAGGATTGGACTTGTTCAATTGCTAAATTCAGTGGTACACATACAAATCCCATGGTTGGTGAAAATGGAAAGACTATTCCTCCAACAAATAAAAAATTTTATATAGAATTCTGCACAGTAGCACATTGGAAGAATGGACAAATAATGGAAGAGAGATTATTTTATGATCTGGTAGGACTAATGAGACAATTAGATTGGATACAATAAGTAAATAAAAAAATAATTCATTCAAAGTGTAAACTATATTTTAGTATAATTCCGAAATTGCATTTCTCCTAATAAATTTCAAGTACAGTTTTAAACCAAGCGATATCTTCAATATGATTTGATTAAATATTTCTAATAAGAAAATTGGATAAGACATCTATTCAATCTTTGACATTAGTTAAATTAACCTACCCAAATATTAGATCTGTTTGCTAGCATATTCAATCATGCACTTTAGTAAACTCTAAAGGTTCAGGATAATTATATAATATTAGTAATGTAATTTACACCAGTTCTTCAGATGTATAATTTAATAATTTAAATGTAAATAATAAAGAAATATTTTTACAATGGTAAGTTATTATACCTATTACCTTTCACTAAAAAAAATGAGAAGCAATCAAAGAGGAATAATAGGATTTTTTGGAATTATCCTTGCGATAATTGCTACTCCTCTACTTATAAAATCTTTAAAAAATCAAGAGTTTGTTTTTCTTTCGATATTATTATGGTTCTTTGGAGTAGCAATACTCATATGGTGGTTTAAACGTGAAAAAAGTTTAAATTTAAAATTTGCAATGGGAATAATATTTACAGGTCAAATTGTTATGTTTGTTTTCGGTGAGAGCTATATAGATGACAATAATAATTTTATATATAATAAATATCTTTTAATTAGTTTAGTTTTAATTGGATTTGGATTAGCATATTATCTTATAAAATCAAGAAAAAGATTTGTAATTCGTCAGTACTTTAGTAACGAAATTAAACGTCAAATTTTAAGAAAACAAGATTACAAGTGTGCTGGTTGTAAGAAATTCTTGAATGTGTATGACTTTGATCATATAGACAATGACCGATCCAATAACGATTACTATAACTGTCAAGCTTTATGTCCAATATGTCACGCATTAAAGACAAGAAAAATGAAAAAAAATTCCAGTAAATAAAAATCTCCTTGAGAATATAATGATTAAAACTAATATTTAAGTAATACATACTGGTACATAATTAATACAAATAAATTTAATTAAGTTTTAAAAAAGATTGATAAACTGCATTATATATTTTTTGAAATTAGGTATTAATGATGATTGAAGACTGATAATGAATAACTATAATCTTCTTCGTTTGATAATAATATTTCATTTCTAGCCCATGATGTTTTCTTTAGTTTTTGTGATGTACGTATATTGTATGCATTTCTTCATTCGCAAAGTTTGAATCAAATTATGTCTTCTATTTCACCAAATAAGGCTAGCATACATCTAAATATTTAATCAGTATACATTAATCTTATGGAATATGTTAATATGGCTGATAAAATTAAAACTTGGTTAAAAGACGAGGATGTTCATTATAATAGAATAGAAGATAATTCAACTGATTTACACATAACATTATGGTTTAGCAAAGACATCAGATTAGAAGCAATTGTATGGAACGATAAATTAACTATTTCATCAAATGTGATGTATTTTTCAGAAGATATCAAAAATCTTTTACTGGTTAATGAAAGTTATCGTGATGAACTAGATTTATTATTACATCAACAGATTCCAAATTTTGTATTTTTATACAGCAATGATGAATTAACCAATTTGGTTGGTGTACGTATTTTTAAAGATACTTGGTCTGATTCTTTAACTAAAACATCATTTTTTGAGACAATAGTTGCAGTTCAACATAGTATTTACATAGTAAAGATTAAAGAAAGAGAATGGGCTAAACTAAAAGTTTAATATTCTTTTTGTAAC
>DASUCH010000100.1:0-12607 GCA_035762785.1 Nitrososphaeraceae archaeon
AGGGTTTAAGTCCTAGAATAGAATTCTTTATATAGATTAATCATATTTATTTGATAATGACAAAACGTTTTGGATGTTCCGATGTAGGTGTAAATTGTAATTGGACGACTACTGCTGATTCAGAAGAGGACATAATGGTAAAGATTAAAGAACATGCAAATAATGTACATGGTTTTAAAGAAATACCACAAGATCTTGCAGATAAAGTAAAATCAGCTATTAAAGAACAGTAAAAATTTTTTTTTATATTCGTAAAAAATTTATTTAAATCTCTCTTATTTTATTAAAATTATCTCAATTATAGATAATATAATGATTGTTTAATAGTTTTTAATGTAATTCATCTTCTTCATGACGTTATAATATTATGTAATTAATTAATAAAATAAAAATAAAGATATTTCTGTTTAATAGAATTGTAAATAACATTTGGTTTATATAATATTATTTTATAGTATGGTTAAAAAATAAATAATCATTTCAATTATAATTTATAAAATCATTCTATTATGATTTTACCTATAGAAGTAAATTAATATTTTATCACAATGGAGTTAGTTCCTTTTCCTTTTTCAATTCATAAGAGAAACTAAATCTTAAACTCAATACTACAATCTTATAGTCTTTCTTCTACATATTAAAATTATTTTAACTTAAGAATACTAATTAATTTTCATTTCTAATAGTAAGATTTGTATTCATATTCGTTTATCAGTTGACTAAAATTAGGTCATATGCTTATCTTATATAATAAATAATATTATTTTATTTAAAATATGCATGAATTAATAGGTTATATTATATACGGCTTTATTGTATTGTACATTGATTTTTTTGATGCAAAATAGTTTTCCTATGAGAGAATGGCATGTAAAAAACATGGAAAAAACAATAATAAAACATGTAAAGGGACTATCACCCGATGCTACTAAATTTGAACGAAGGATGTATAAGCGATATGGTGGAATACATAAAGTTCAAATGAGAATAAAATACGATATTAAGCATGGAGTAAACAATGAAGAAGTTATTTTGTTTTTACAAAAGATAAGAACTGGAATGGAATTTTCTGATCTTCTTAAAAGTGATGGTTCCTTAGATAGACTAAATGAGATTGAGTCTTACTTTATTTAATCAAATTCATGTAAATCAATCTCATATTATTTTATTTTTGTTTAACATAACTGATTTTAGATTACTAAAACTAGGGATGACTAAAAATGGTATGTAAAGGAATATGTTTGCGTCATAAAGCAATAAAGCCATCAAATATAGGTCGTTACCTAGCTGGACAAAAACGTTGTCAGGTTTGTCAAGTTTTTATTAAATGGGGTGGTTTTTGGTGTCCATGTTGTGGTTATAGATTAAGAACCAGACCAAGAAATAAAAAATATAAATCTAGATTAAAATTAGAGCAAGAGATTTAATACACTATATCATAAATATAAATAAAATAAATTTCTTTATAATTATATAAAATTTATTCTGTTTTTGCCTTATATTTCAAATTTTACTTTTCCCATATTATATGTGTATGTGTAATATGTGTATGAACTTTTGACTATTTCATTAAAGATAAAATAATATTTTAGATCCTAAAATACAAATATAAATATTACAAAAAGGTCATTGTTATTTTATTATAACAAATAATATAATCAAAAAATTCTTTAATCTTACTGTTTTTAAATCTTAAGTTTTACAGAATTTATTTTTCCATCAAGAGTATTGCTCTTATCCGGTCTTTCATCTATCCTAATTGAAGATATTATCCTTTCAATTCCGATATTACGAAGTGTTGTATGTGAAATTTTTATTGCTTTTAGAATATTGTCTAACTTATTTGATTCAATTTGAGTACCCATTGCAGTAAGTACTGTCTTCAAGCCTTGAATTTGATTAATAGCATTATATACTAATGCTATTTCTTTACTCATGCTTGTATCACCACTAGTTGTAATAGGTATTATACTGATTTCTGCAGTAAAAAACTGTTGTTTTTCACTCATATTATTGACTAGATTTATCTCATTATTGTTATTAAATTTTCTTTAATATTACTAAAGTATATTGAAATAAAGTATATTACAAAATATAAACTATATTCAAGGATTATAAAAAGAGGTTATTGATATTAAAAATTGTTATATTCAAACCTATCTTACTAAGAGATTTGAAAGATAAAACTAACTCACTAGTTTTAGAAAAAAAGATATTTTCTGTTACACAGATGATAATAATAAAATTATTATTCATTATAAATAAGTAAAAGATATTCACCAATTTATCTTCAAGTAGAGTAGATTAGTTATATAAGATATGATACTATTAGAGCTAATGAATTCTATTTTGTATTTATCAATTGTAATGCTGATTAGTATGGGAATTATCTCCACTATATTTGCACAACTAACATCATTAGATTTGACTGCACCTACTATTACTGAATTGTATGGTGGAGACAAAAAAGGAATGCTTGATTTAAATATTCAAAATAATTTAGTTATTCTAAATGCCACAATGAACGAATCTCCCGCAGAAGGAGAAGTATATGAAGGATGGTTTGAAGATAAAGGTGATGCATCAGGTTATTCATTAAGTGTAGGTAAATTTAACGAGAAAAATAATACTCTTAGTGTTAATCAAACAATGGTTAATCCTTATACGTATACCATATTTTATGTCACTGCCGAGCCAGTTGATGATACTGACCCTAAACCTTCTGATATAATAGCAGCAGCAAAATTAAATGCCCCATTTGGGCAATAACTTTATACTTTTAAATATAGTTATAGTTTGATTAGACAATTCAAATTAGAAATTAATACCACTATTGAATAAATTATATAAAGTATTTAGTTTTGACTCTTTGTTATAAATTATAATGATGAGATAGAAAAAGAAGTAAGAGGACTAATTATAAGATCAGTGAAATTTAATAAGTTAAGAAAATTATGTATTCTTTTAAAAAGCAAGGAAAATAGGATTATATATATAATTATATTAGGAAAAGGCACATTAATAATTATGTAATAAATGCCAGATCTCAATTTTCAAAATTATTTTTGAGTATAATAAGGATTAGAAATAGATAATATTATAATAATCATTAGCTTTTTTATTTATACTATGATAGATAATATTGGAGGAATAGTAATATTTGTTTCAAATCAAGCAAGCGCCATAGAATTTTATACTGAAAAACTGGGATTTGATGTTAAAGGTGAATACCCTTATAAGAATACAAAATGGGTTGAAGTAGGCCCTAAAACTTCTACAACGACTATAAGTTTGATGGAACCACATCCAGATATGATGACAAATGAAGAGATTGAACAAGCAAAAAAAGAAATAGGAACTATGACAAACCTCTGGTTTTATACTAATAATATTAATAACACATACAAAGAATTACAAGAGAAAGGGGTAAATATTACAGAACCCAAAAAACAAGATTGGGGTGGAATAATGTCACAGATTAAAGATCAAGATAATAATATTTTGACATTGATTTCTTCATATGAAGACCATGATCATAATAAATAAATAATTTTATTTTATTTTCTATCATACACAATTGTCACATATATTTTTAACTTGCCTTCACACCATCTGGTTTATTTAGTATAATTTTATATTATTAACCATATACTAAATAGTTTTTTTTCATTTCAATGTCTAACCTTAAAATATATAGAAATTTATAATAATATTCTTGACTCAACAAACAAAAACTGTTTATAATTTTGCACCTATACCATTGAGAATAATAACAGGAATTGGATTTATGATACATGGTCTCCCTAAGCTGCAGGATATACCAAATACTCAAAATTCATTTATGAACATGGGATTACCACCAGAATTAGCAATCATTATTGGACTATTAGAATTCATAGGCGGTTTGGCTATTCTGCTAGGCGTATTTACAAGAATTGCAGCAGGGTTACTAGCAATAAATATGATAGGTGCTATTCTATTAGTGAAATTATCAAAAGGATTTATTGACGGATATGAATTGGATTTATTATACCTTGCTATAATGATAAGTTTGATATTAACAGGTCCTGGTAATTTATCTATAGAGAAAAATGTTCTTAAAAGAGAACTTTTTCCAAAATCATTCAGATATTCATAAACGAAAAAGAAAATAGATAGATATAAAAACAAAGAATACTATTGTAAAACAGTAATTAATACAGAGAAGAGATATACATCTGATAATAAAATTAATTACAAATTACATTTCACATAAAGAACAATTAATAGTCTGGCAACTATCCAAAATATTACATTATACCACAATAACAATAAAGAAGTTCTAAGTATATTAATATCCTGATACCTGAAAAGAAATCTCATCCCTTTTTCTTTTTCTTACCATATTCATCGTATAAGACACATATTTACTATAACAGATTATATAATACTATTCAAAAACTTCTTAAATTCCTTCAGGTATTATAATACATTGAAGTTTAAAAATAATTCAGAAAAAAATAGTATTGAAAATGATTTAGAAAAGTTATTAGATATTGTAATCAAATTAGTATCAGATTTAGATAATAAATCAAAAATAGCATTAAAGGATTTATTAGTAGAGATAGAAATAGTATATACAAAGATCATTAATCTACTATTACCATTTTATGAACTTAATAATAATACAATATTCCAAAATGAGTTTAGATCTAGATATAAGAATTATAATGAAATATTCCAAAAAGATCTCCAGTATATAGATAACAGCTCCTCCAGTATAATTAAGACCAAGTTAGATTATTTAATTGAAAATCACGGATGGAGATCCGATAAAATTGAAAAAGTTATGCAAGTTTTTGGGAAAAAAGAAAATAATTCTAATAAAGAGGAACTTTTAAAGGAATTTGAAAAAATGATTTATAATTGTTACACTAATAATAAAAAAACTTTTTATAAAACATCAGCTATATTGCTAAATCACTTAAATAAGGAATTAGATGATGTTAATTCTACTCTAGATAGAGGAGATATAACGAGTGCACGTATGAAACTACAATTATTTTTTGAGGAATCTGAATTTAGCTTAGATAATATTAAACAACTATTACAATTTCTAAAGAATATAATTGACTATTTATAAACTCGATTACATTCTTTAGTATTATTAATTGTTACATTTCTACTTTTTTTACAACTATTATACTATTATAAAAGACAAAATGACTAAGAATATTGAGTAATTATGAAATTCTAATCTCAAAATTATATTTCAAATAAATCTTTTGAAACTTTAATTCGAGAATTTTTAACTAACTATTTTATTGAAGCTCCTTAATAAGTATTATAAACCTATACATGCTAAAAGATGATTCTTAAAAAAACTGGTACTAATTTTCATAATAATAAGTTCCCATCGGTAGAGGACATACAAAATGCAAAAGATCTATTAATCAAAAATAATATAAAAAAAACACCTTTACAAAAATCAACTACTTTTTCAGAAATAACAGGATCTAATATATTTATGAAAATTGAATCTTTACAAAAAACTGGTACTTTTAAAGTAAGAGGAGCATTGTATAAAATTAATAAAATTTCCCAAAAAAAAATAAAAAATTATAATGGTATCATTGCTGCATCTGCTGGAAATCATGCTCAAGGAGTTGCATATGCTGCATGGACAAAGAATATTCCTTGTGTAATTGTTATGCCAAAGAATGCATCTTTGTCTAAAATAGCTGCTACAAAATCATATGGTGCAAAAGTAATCTTGGAAGGATCAGATTATGATGAATCCTTTAGAATAGCACAACAAATTGCAAAGGATGAAAAATTAGAACTAATCTCTGCTTACGACGATTACGACATTATTATAGGACAGGGAACAATTGGATTAGAAATAATAGAGGATTTACCAGAAGTAGATGAAATCTATATACCAATAGGTGGTGGAGGATTAGCAGCAGGCATTGCAATAGCGATAAAATCTAAAAATCCTAATGTAAAGATAATAGGTGTAGAATCGGAAGCATATCCAGCTATGAAACGTTCTGTTGAAATGGGTTCTTTACAAGCAGTAAAAGCCGGATATACTATTGCAGATGGAATTTCAATAAAATCTCCAGGCAATATAACTTTTGAAATAATTAAAGAGTTTATTGATGATATAGTTTTGGTTGATGATTCTACAATAGTCAAAACTATGTTCTTATTAATGGAAAGAGCTAAATTAGTAATAGAACCAGCTGGTGCAGCAAGCCTTGCATATTTACTTTCAATATCTCATGATATAGATGATAATAAAATCCGTACGTCCATAAATGATAAGAAGAAAAATGTTGTTGTAGTACTATCTGGAGGAAATATTGATATGTATTTGTTAGGACAGATAGTGGCAAAAGGATTGATGCGAACAGGAAGACTTTTTAAAATCTTTCTTCTTTTGCAGGATAGACCTGGCGAATTCAAAAATGTATTGGATAGTATATCTGATTTAGGAATAAATATAGTCGAAGTAGTTCATGATAGATTAAGTTCTGATATACCTACAGGAATGGCAGGAGTATTTCTTAGCCTTGAAATGGAAAATCAAAGTTATATAGACACTTTAACTAGTCGTCTGACAGAAAAGGGAATAATATTTAAAATTTAGCATATATGTGTGTGTAATATATAATAAAATAAAAATAAATAAATTCAATTTATTTTATCTCTACAGTTTTATAATATATCAATTATACAACTTATAGGAAAATGATCACTATATCCAGTTGGCTGTCTTGATTTATTTCCATTTACATCTATACTGCTATTATTATTAATAATATCATTCTTTGTTCTATCAAATTCAAATGACATAGGTCTGTGTTTAAATTCTAATGGAATTAATCTTTCATCATAATTATTCTCTTGTTCAAATTTGCTTTCTGATAAATTCTCACCTAATGTCATACCTTGAGTATTTATATTAATAGAGTTAAGATTCATTTTTAATCCCTGTTTTCCACATAATAAGCCTCGTGATATTATAAATTGGTCAAATAGATTAAATGAATTTGTTTTACGAAAATACAAACTTCCGTTAGGATAAAGCTTCCACATACAGTTGAATAAAACTGATGGTTGTTCTAAGTAAATTTGCTTATAGGTTTTATCTCTATTTTTAAAATCTTCTTTTGCTAATCTTAAGATTCTATTCCATTTACGTAGTAAATTTTTGTCTGGTGTTGCATACAGATATTTCATAATACTTTTATCAAATGGTTCATCATTAAAATCACCCATGACTAGAATATTTATGTTCCATCTTTCTTCAAGTTTTTCTAATACAGTTTTTCCTTCATGAATCGAATCAACACTATTTGGGAATTTTTCTATTTCCATTTTCGGATATTTTAAAATAGAGTCAACTATTCTTCCACAGTGTTCTGCTGCCATATATCTAGAATATTCTGTATCCATAAGTTCGGAATAATCATCTCTGCCTCTTCTTGATGGCCAATGATTAACTAAAACATTTAGTTTAGCATTATTTTTCAAGACTCTAAGCTTGGCATAAAAAATATCTCGAGTAGGAAATCTAAAATTTATCATATATCCATGACCATCAAGCTGTTCAAATATCTTATTAGAATAAATTAAACATGTATCAATTCCTCTGAGATCTGGACCTTTATGGTATGGTTTTAATTTACCATCTATGTTTGTTCCAGCTATTTGATAGTCATCTCTACCCAATACGTTTTTTAATTCATCTATTAGTTTTTCAGCTAAAAAGGCATTTTCAATTTCACACACACCTATCAAATCTGGGCCGTTATCGAAAGTACTTTTAATTATATTTGTTAAATTTTGTATCTTTATATCACGAACTTTTTCATTCCAACCTTTATTTGGAGTAAATTCAAGATTTGAGGAGATTTCATTAGGTTGAATATCAAATAAGTTTCCTAGATTCCAAAAAACTACATGAATATTATCTTTCAATTTAATAATAAGATTTTATTTAATATATAAATTTACAGACATTATTTTATTATATATATAAAATTAATTAAAGATTCTATGAATAATAATAATAATAATGATGTTAATTTATCAAAAAATTATTTTTGAATTAGTTTTGATCTGTTATATGCTTTTCAAGATTGCTACAATATCTATTGTCAGTCAAGAATGTAAGCTTAGAATTAATATCATCTAGTTTTAAAGTTAAAGATTTTTCTTGTATTAGATTGGGTAGAAAATTTTCTCTAGTTTCATTCAGTTTCTTTTCAAGGTTAAGTTTTTCATTTTGTAACTTTGTAAATTCATTATCATTAGCAAATAATGCAAGCTTAGAATTAATATCATCTAGTTTTAAAGTTAAAGATTTTTCTTGTATTAGATTGGGTAGAAAATTTTCTCTAGTTTCATTCAGTTTCTTTTCAAGGTTAAGTTTTTCATTTTGTAACTTTGTAAATGCTTGACAGTTTCCGACTAGATGTGATTCTGTTATTGAAGTAGAATTCTGAGCTATTATTGGAGCAAGATAAAACATTGAAAAGAAAAGAATCACAATAATGGATCTAAATAAAATCGACTTTTCATTTGTATTCATAATTTTATCTATCTATTGTAAATTATATATTCTCACTATTATACAAATCTATAATAATCCTCATCTCATGATTATTTTTTATTTTGGTATGACAACAATCACATTCTCTATTATCTGAAATATGAAAAAATAAAAGGTACATTAAATATATATATGCTTAACAAATGGGAATAGATCTAAAACCAATTTTAACTACATGTCCAATAAAATCATCTGATTTATCAGATAAAATAATTGCAGTAGATGCATATAATACGATTTATCAATTTTTAGCAACTATTCGTGGTCCCACGGGGGATTCTCTTACTAATAACAAAGGAGAGATAACAAGTCACTTAAGTGGTTTATTTTATAGAAACATTAATTTCTTAACTGAAAACATAAAATTTATATACATTTTTGATGGAAAACCTCATTCACTAAAATTTAATGAGATAAAACGAAGAAAGGAATCTAAACAAGAAGCTATAGAAAAATATCAAGAAGCATTAGAAGAGGGTAGACTTGAAGATGCTAAAAAATATAGTCAAGGCACGGTAATTTTAACGGATGAAATTATAGAACAATCCAAGAAAATATTAAAAATGTTAGGGATTCCTATTATTCAAGCACCATCAGAGGGAGAAGCAACAGCATCAATTTTAACTAAAGATGGAACGGTATACGCCTGTGCGAGTCAGGATTATGATTCTCTACTTTTTGGAGCTAAAAGACTTATTCGTAATCTAACAATAACAGGAAAACGCAAAATTCCTAATCAAAACAGATATGTAAGTATAGAACCAGAAATTATTCATCAATCACAGGTTTTGGAATCTACAAAATTGACGCTTGAACAATTAGTAGATGTGGCTATCCTAATAGGAACCGATTTTAATACTGGTGGCCTCCCAGGTATAGGTCCTAAAACTGCACTAAAGCTAATAAGAGAGAAGGGTAGATTGGAAGAAATAGAAAAAATAAAAGATCATTTAAAACACGTTCCATATCAACAGATAAGAGAAATATTTCTTAATCCAGAAAATATTTCTATAGATAATATAGAATTTGATAATCCAAATTATAAGGACATTATAGATTTTCTATGTGATACAATGGATTTTTCAAAGGAACGAGTAGAATCATCACTAGCAAGATTAAAAAAAAGCCAAGAGAAAAGAAGTCAATCTTTAGAACGTTGGTTTTAATAATAATAATAATAAAACATATTCATATAATACAATTGATAGTCACAAATCTTGAAAATAAATAACAAAATAAAAATTTTATTTAATTGTCTATCGGATTTCTCTTTTTTTCTTTTCTATACTTTTTTCACTTGATAGCCTTTCTAGACTATAATCCTTAAGATCAACAAATTTTATTCCTTCAGCTAAGATTGGGTGAACATTTCTTATTTTTTTAAATATCTCTTGACAGACATAACGATAATCAGGATGTCCCTGTGATAAAGTTCTCAATTCAATCATATGCGTAGCTTCTCGTAAATTCAATTTCATAAAAAAAGGATATTTATACGCAAAATTGACTACATATTGTGCTTCTTCTGGATAATCAGCATTGACAAGACCTTGAAATACCTCATTACATTTATACATACAATCTTTGAAATCATCCAAAATTCCAAGATCGGAAATTTCCTTAGGAACATCATATCCATGTCTAGTAGAAAGTAATTGCCTTTCCAAAGTTAATATTCTATGCCGATGTAGATCACGAAACATTCCAAAATTAGTAAGCATTTCAAATGTATATTCAGTCATTTCATAAGCTCTACCTGGACGTTGTCTTCTATTAGCTCGTAAACTTGTATATGTCTTAATTATTTTGTGTCTATCCTCTATTGGTAAAGATCGAACGTATTCTATAATATTTGTAAGTGTATGTCCTGCTGCTTGTTCAAACAAAATAGATGATGCAATTTTAACTTCTGCTTCAGTATTATCTTCATTAAAAATTAAATTCACATATTCTAGATTTGGATTTATTTTGATGTGTGAAAGGTGTTCTTTAGCCATTTTGAGAATAACATCCTTTGAATTTCTTAAATAATTTTGCATAGACATTCCATGCTGATTTTTTGCCCTATAAACAAAAGAAGGAATAATTAGATTAAGCTCTTCATATAATTGATCAGATACGACATTCATCTCTGTTAAATTCGATGCATACAATCTTGTTAAAAGATATTCAAAAGCTCTTCCATTACCAGTAATACCTAAATTAGTAAGAGTAGATGCAGGTAAAAGCCCCCGTAAAAGATCTAAAGATTTAGCTTTTATAGTACTCTTATATATTTTTTGAGCTGATTTTATATCATTGGATTCTTTTAAATTATTAAATTCTACATCTTTTTTAGACATAGAATCATAAAATTGAAAGTTATCTATAGGTTCTCTTTCTATAATGAATCTTTGCATAGCTTCTATGTTTTTAGAATAAAGGTCAAAAGCATAGTCACATGCTTCTATATATATATCCGCATATCTAGAATCCATTATTTTTTTTTCTTTCAAATATTTATACTGACCATTATTTTTCTTGTCGAAGGAAACGTATCTTGAGGATTTTTCTAGATAAGATAAACCTATTCTTTGATCTTCTATTTTTTTAGCTGCTATATTGGATACATATTCTATTGCTACCTGCGCTTCTCCTAATTCTGCAACAGAATCATCACCATATTCTAATAATACTCTTTTATAAAATTCATCTCCACGATTAGGATTATTTGCAAATTCTTCTAAAAATATCCTACGCATACTTTTGTCGGATCGTGAATATCTTGACATTAGTGCTCCTCGATCAACTTGTTTAGGAGTTATTATCGCAAAAATTGGTTTATCACTATTAGTAAAATGCGACAAAAGTATCTCTCTTTCTTTGTCAGAAAATGGTTCTTCATCAGTGAAGGACTGCATTATCAATAAGAGATAATGTTATTGTATATTTATAGAATTATTAAATAACAAAAAAATAACTAATATTTAGAGTACTAAAAAAATAAAATAAAAGAGTTTGGTTGATTCTAGCCTTCTTCCCAACCTTTGTTAAATATAGCGTTTTTCTTTAATGGAATTGGTTGTCCTGGTGTATAATCCATTGGTCTCATCCAGAAAATTGCCTTTGTTGGACAGACACCAATACATGCACCATCAGAGATGCATCGCTCTGGATAAAATACAAAGGCTTTACCTCTTTTCCATCCTTCAACTGGTTTTACTCTAAGGACATCTGGACCAAGAGCAGTACAAATTTCTACACAAAGTGCACACCCAATACAATGTTGTTCACTAATATCTGGAAGTATTGCAACTGGCATTTAATTCACTAATCTCCGGTTCTTTCTGAAACTATTTAAACCCTATGTCAAATTTATAACACCGATATATTGAATTTAATAAATAGATATATTGAATCAAATAAATATGAATCTAATAAATATGAAGTTAGATTGAGATTGTAGTTAAAATTGATGTATTTGTAATATTATTTCTTTTGATAAATCCTTCAGTGGATACTACAATATATTTTGCAGCTATAGTTGTTTTAAAGGTACAATTCTGAGGATCTAATGGATTCTCACAGGGTTTAGCATCTTCTATATAATAAACTAGTTTTCCTTTTTCATTGAACCACAAAATATCAAGGTTATATTGAATATTTAATAGCCATAATGCATATAGATCAGACTTTGGATAAACTAAAATCATTGCAGAATTTAATGGGAATTCCTCATTTCTGAACATTAGCCATCTTTGTCTTTCAGCATCTGATTCTGCTATTTCTACATTTATTACTGAATTACCTATCTTGATCGTTCCTCTGTCAAAATCCAATGGTTTATTTTTAATTTCATCCGGGACAAAAATTAGACCTGCTATCCCAATAAAAAAAGTGACAAGAGCAGCTGGAATTAAGACAGCCATCTTGCGAACCAACTTAAGTAATAAATGAAATCTGTGATTTGAATTTTACTTTTACTTTTAATAAAATAATTGATTAAAATTTAACAATCTACTTATT
>DASUCH010000101.1:0-10202 GCA_035762785.1 Nitrososphaeraceae archaeon
TGTAGTACCTGTAATATCAACTATCATAGTTTTTAGCGAGGAAGTAGATTTTCAATCCCAATGGCCTGATATTGTGATTAGTACCATAACTAACTACAGCGATAGTATTTTATTATCTCTTTCAATTCTCATTCTAACAAAGTTACCCAGAAATAACCCTTATATCTATCACTGGATATTATTTACCTCTTTTTTAATATTAACAATTATCACAGATTTCTTCTATCTTACGTTAGCAATTGTTGATGAAGAATTTCTTTCGAAGACTGAATTGATATGGGAAGCGATGTGGGCCTTCGCCTATCTATGTATTCTAGCCTCATTATTTTGGTATTACAAACTTATTCGTATATTAAGCGAAGACTCTGCAGAAATATATAGTAAGCTGGTAACTATGCAGAGTTTAATGAAAGAAGACTATGCAGCAGAATATCGGAATAATATTTCGGTCAAAGACAAAGATCAACTTCCCCAAGAGGATCAATTGCATACAGAAAACATACAAGCTTTCCAATTGGTTGAGAATCGTATTGATGAAATAATAAAAGGCGCAAAAGACGGGATCACTATTTTATTCTGTAATATAAATACCTTGAAAAGAAAAGAAATACAAAGTATCCTAAAATTTTTGAAGAAAAAAACAAGGTCAAATATTTTAGTAAGAATTCTTTTTCCGTTGGGTGTCGATGATAGTATTATTAATAGTTATAGCGAGGTCGCTAATGTACGGATCTTTGATACCAAACTAGAGAATAATGATATCATCATAGTCCCTGACAATATTAAGGTGCTACTAGTTTCGACTACAGATCCTATCGATTATGATAAGGAAACAGAGTATGCTGTAACATATTCTGACAACGAAGAGATAAACTATACATATGTAACAATGTTTGAAAAATTATGGTTACTTCAGACCGTGACGAAATTGGAGGTATGATAAGCATCATTTATCAGATGAACCTGCTCAATCATACAACTTTATAGTCTATTTATGAAATGTCCTTACTGCAGTGTGTTGCTTCGTCTCTGGTACAAACTTATTTTAAATAATATTGTTTAGATTTGAAGTAATCATTATTTCAAATGTGAATCTCAGATATAACAATTATTTTTACTTTTTTGATATAGCAAATTAAAATTTTCTAATATTAATTATTAAGAATTAATTTTTATAGATTAATAAATTTATAAAAGCATCCGGAAAGAGATAAATAATATTTATTTATTCAAAACTACTATGAAAAACAATGGATCTATTCTTTTAATTCTATTTTTGATCCTTCCCATATTAGTAATATCAATTTCTCAATTTGTATATGCTCAGACAGTAGAGAACGAAATTGGAGAAAATACTTTAGAAAATGAAAAGGCTACTGGCAAAAATGCTTTAGAGATAGATAAGGTGATACCTAGCAATTTAAAAATAACAGAATCAGCCGCTAATAATACCACTCCCGATATGGGTAATGCTACAGTAGGTACAGAAAGTGCAATAACTGAAACACCAGAAACAACAACTCCTGCTCAACCTGCAGGCACTCAAAATAAAAGAGTGCTTACGTTGTTTGAAGCTGATGAATTCAATAAAATGAAAAAGACAGCACCTCCTGCTCAACCTGAAACTGCTCAAGAGACAGCACCTCCTGCTCAACCTGAAGGTACAGAAAGACCTTCTGAAGAACCTGCAGAAAATGGCGGCAATTTCCTAGATCAGATAACAGGATGGATAACAAATCTCTTTAAATAAAAAAGAATTTGTTGGACTAAAGATAGAAAATAATTTCTACTTTAGAATTATAAATAACAATAGATAGAATTGGCTCTAGAAAACATCTAACAATAACCAACAGATTTTTTTATTATAAGACACTATAACAAATTATTAATAATCTTCAATTCATCTGCTGACTTGAGAGTTCCATTTTCATTAACCATCCGACTCCATGGCACATTTACTGTTCCTGGAATGTGTCCTCCAACTTGAGCATATTCAGTAGAATATTCTGTTGGAAGTGTTATAATGACTTACGTGGTTTACGTAACATTGGAAAGATGGGCGGTGATGTGTTTATCTGAATTTTGTCAAGTAATTCAAATCCATGATGTTCGTAGAATGGAATATTGTTTGGATTAGATGATTCGAGATAGGCAAAGTTGTTATCTAGATCACATGCAACTATCGCATGTTGCATTAATGCAGAGCCTAGTCCTTTCCCTTGGTAAAGTGGATCAACTCCAAGAAGTGGCAAGTACCAATGAGGCTCTGTTGGATGATAGCTACTCATTTTCTCAAATACTTTTGGACCATCCTTCTTGGCATCTTCAGATCCACTACTTTGTAGCAATGCAATCAACGGGTCTACATCAGGATAAACATTTGGAGGAAGCCAGAGAGCTGCACCAGAATAGTTTTCAAAGTAGTAGGCACTGTTATATGCAAATGCTTTTCCTCCAAAAGCCTTGGCAAAGCTAGAGAAATGTGAAAGATATTTCTGTGGATCTGGCCATACCCAACGTGTGGCAGGATCAGCTACAAAGGCTAACTTTAATACATCAATAACACCGGCTTCATCTGATTCTATACCAGTTTTAACATATGGTATTGTCATCAAAATTTCTCTCATTTTCTATTATGTCAGGAATATTTAAGTTTTATACAACTACTAAGTTAAAAATATAATTTAATATTATTGATCAAAAGTTATCAAGCAAAAAATTATTGACTATTCTATTAAAAATCAAAATAAAAAACTAGTTCAATGGACACATTTGTCATATGGAAAAATACATTTTTTGATATGTTTGTAACAATGTTTTAACGAAGTAAATTAAATGACAGAAAAATATCAATAAATTTTAATTTATTACTACTAATGTTTGTGAAGAATTATTATGATTACAGATATTTCTATATTCATCTCTACATTGACTTTCAGCATATAGTGTAAATGTTCCACCTTCAGTTGCATTACCACCTAATAAAGTAACATTTGAGGTAAAATTACCATTTGAATCACTTCTAACTTGATCTTGAAATATTTCATTTCCGTTTGGATTTATTAATTTTAATAGAACCAAAACATTAGAAGCAGGTTTCTCATTATATTTTACCCAACCATTTACAGATATTGTTTCATTTATATTATATTTTGCGTCCTTATCTAGAGATAAAATTGGTTCAGAGATATGTGTAGCATAAACATTTGCAAATAATAATAGCGAAAAAAAAATAAAACCGATAGTAAATGAATTGACATAGATATTATTCTTTGATATCCTATTGTTGTTCATAATCTAATTTTTATTAAATCGAATTTATATATTATAGTAGAAAGTTATCAGAAAGAGAAATTTGGTTTATAAACTCGTATTCAACAATATAATATATCGATAAATTAATAACAACAAAAAAACAATTCATGATTTCATGCTTCGAATTTTTGTCGCCGCGCTAATGAGTCCAATTTTATTTATGGTAATAACTCACCTTTATTCAGATACTACCTTTGTGTATGCTAATTCAGAAAGAATCTTTGTGTATATTTCTAATGGTGGTGATGGAGATATTGCAGTCATGAAGTTAAACCCTCAAACAGGTGATTTGAAATTGGTGGAAAAGGTTCCTGCTGGCTCAAATGTAATGCATATGGCTTTGAGTCCAGACCATCGGTTTCTTTATGCCTCTGTTCGTTCAGAGCCTTTTTCAGTAATTTCTTATTCGATTAATTCTGAGACTGGCAAGCTAACTCATCTTTCTAAAGAACCATTACCAGATAATATGGTATATATTTCAGTAGATCAAACCGGTCGCTATCTTTTATCAGCATCATATACTGGTGCAAAAATTGCGATAAACCCAATAGACCTCAATGGTTTAGTCCAATCAAAACCTATTCAAATAATTCCCACGGGCCCAAATCCACATTCAATTTTAGTTGATCCATCCAACCGATTTGTGTATGTACCTCATTTAGGAAATGATCAGATAAACCAATTTTTGTTTAATGAGTCCACTGGAGCTCTTACACCGAATGATCCTGATGTTGTATATACTAAAGATGGTTCTGGACCACGACATTTTGTTTTTTCACCAAATAACAAGTTTGTTTATGTATCAAATGAATTGGATGGTACTGTTTATTCTTATGAGATGAATAACAAGACAGGAATTTTAACGGAAATCCAAAGAATTTCAGTATTCCCTTCTCCTACCATAACTCATGAACAATCATCTCCTGTAGCCACATATACTTTCCAAGATATGACAAATGAGAAAGCTACTACTATTAAAGTTGCAGATATTCACATAACACCTGATGGTAAATGGCTATATGTAAGTGAAAGAGCTACCAATACAATTACCGCATTTTCTGTTGACCATTCCTTAGGTAATTTGACTTACATTGGAAGTTACGATACTGAAAAGGTCCCACGCGGTATTAACATTGATCCTAATGGTAATTTTGTAATTGCAGCAGGACAGAAATCAGATCATGTATCGGTTCATGCGATCAATCCAGAAACTGGTGAATTAAAACTCTTGGATAGGTATGAGTCAGGTAAAGATCCAAACTGGATTGAAATTGTAGAATTTAACTAAAAACGCATTAGGGGTTATAGGATCTATTGTTCTATCGGAAAGATTCAATTACAATTTGAAATTATCTGAATTTCTCTATAGATCTATCTAGAAAAAGGAAATTGTCATATTTGTAACAGATCAATGAATATTATTATTTGTAAAAATTGTAAAACACTAATCATTACACATGTATCAGCAATTGCCAAAAAATGCAATAGACGTATATAATTAAAATATAACGGTTAAATGACTTAAATTATCTTTTTTATGTAAAAAATAAAAATTTTTGTATACTTATTATTATATTATGAAGAAATTAATATTAAATATATAAATAACTCATAGGAACATTCAGAATTTTAGAATAGTTTAAAACCTTTAGAGATCATAAATTACCATAATTGTACAGGGGTAGAAAAAATGAATGAAAATGCAGATTTCTCCAATTCCAACAAAGAAACTGATTTAAAATGTTCCTTATGTAAAGAACCCCTGCGTACTGAAAAAGATGAGGAAATCATTCAAGAAGAAATAGATGGTTCTATATACTTTTTTCATACTCCTAAATGTTTTAATCTGTACAAGAGATTGGAGGACTTTTATGGTAAAAATATTAAAAATTTTGTTGGAAATAAACAATTTGTTTTTGATACTTTTTGGGATAAAGCCATTCCTACTTCAGATGAAATTCAAGAAATAAAAAATAATAACTCTAGTAAACCATCCCTCAAAGTAATTGAGAACGCTGAAGAAGCAATAAGAACTGCCATTAAGCTTGTTCAATCTGCAGAGGATGAAGTATTACTACTTTTTTCTTCAGCAAACGCATTTCATAGGAGAATGGTATTGGGAGATGGTTTTCATACTTTGCAAAGATTACAAGATAAGACCAAAGGTAACATAAAATTAAGAATTCTAACGCCTTTTGATAAAAAGATTGTTGATGCAGCTAGCAGATTAATGGCTACAGGAGTAGATATAAAATATTTACCAGAAGCACTTTATTTAACAGTCACATTTTTGATAGTAGATAGGAAATTCTCTATGACTGCTGAACTAGTAAACGATTATACAGAAATTTCTGCTGAAGCGCTAGGGATCTCAACTTTCTCTAATAGTAAATCAACGGTATTATATTATATTTCTATGTTTGAGAACTTGTGGAAACAGTCAGACATTTATGAAAAAGTGGAAAATCTTTATGATCAATTAAAAAAAACAAATGAAACACAAATACAATTTATTCAAGAAACAGCACACGAGATTCAAAATCCACTCCAGTCTATTTTATGACTCGCAGAAGTTATACTTTCTAAGAAGACCTTGATGTTGGTCATATAGATGATTTAATCAAAATAATTATAAAGAATGCTAAAAAAATTAAGTTACTTACAAACAATATATTAGAGGCTGCCCGTATTGAGAGTCACCTTTTAACTCTTGATATGAAAGAATTTGATCTTGTAGAGTTAGTAAAAGAGTTACTAAAAGATCTGAAAAACCAAATTCAAGATAAAAAGATAAATTTAATTTTAAAATGCAAAGAAGAATCAATTTTGATAGTTGCAGATAAATTGCGTTTAAACCAAGTTTTTTTAAATATTATCAATAATGCTATAAAAGTAGTGGCACAAGAAGAAGGAGAAATTATTGTATTTTAGAAAGACAAGACGACAATACGGTATTGGTAAGTATAACAGATGACGGTCCAGGAATTCCATCAAATATAAAGGATAAAGTCTTTAGTAAATTCGTAACAGGCTCAAAATCAGGAACGGGCTTAGGTCTTTATATTTGCAAAAATATTATAGAAAAACATGGTGGAAAAATATGGGCGGAGAACAATAAGAACAAAGGTGCAAATTTTAATTTTACTATACCTATGACAGCTCAGTTAGGTAAACAATAAAAGATAGATCAAATTCTGAATATGATCTTTATTGATTTCAATATCCAATATACCCTCGAACCTCTTATAAGATGGATTGGAGTACAATCATTACTAGGGTCAAAAGTGTATATTTTAGCTAGATAGATTCTAACCTAATAGAAATATGAAAAAAATAAATTGGAAATGTTTGGAAGTTCATTATTGAAAACTGCAATTGCTGCTATTTTTTTTCTTTCTTTTATAGTATATCTTACTTTTTTATATTCTGATGTATATGGAGTTTCGCCTAAATTGAAAACCGAATTCCTAAGTAAGGAAATACAAAATTACATATATTATGGTCCATATGATGGTTCCAATAAAACTCTGAACTATTTACAACAAAGTAGTGATTTAGACAGAGTTTATGTAACCAGTAATGGTACACATCTTGAAATAAAATTTTTATTTAATAATTTTCTAGATAAACTGAAAAATGCATTATTAAATAGTACTACTGTTCCACAGAACCTTTTTATTAATATATTTGTTGATTCTGATGATGACGAAACAACTGGATTCTTAGGTTATAATTACAGATATTTGTTAACTCATGATATTTCAAATTCTTACAATGATAACAAGTTAAATTCTCCTACTACAAACTTTTCTCGTTTTACACAAAATCATTCAAATCATACCGAGATTCTGGAGGGCGAGGAACTACAAGAAATAATAACAAGAACAATAAACTCGAAGGATTTAATTGAAAAACTTGATTGGAATATAAGAGGATATGAACTCTTAGACTATGACTTTCAACCGCTATTCTTTTCCTCCGAGCTGACTAAAAAATATTTATCTATTATCCCAGATGGGTTTAAGGTTACTTTGGACCTTGCCCAAATAGGTTATCCTACAAATTCTGGAATATTGATTGAAGTGGGAAGGAAATCAGAAGATTACAAGTTTTCCCATGTTTTTGGAAAAATTCATGTTCCCCGTCCAGATTTGATTTTAGAAGATAAATCAATAAATATCAACAATGGCAAAAACTCGATTGTTCTAGAATTTAATAACACTGGTTTATACAATTTAAATGTGAAAGCTGAACTCCTAAAAAAAGATCTTTCTGATGATGATGATGATATATCAATTAATTTTAGTCAGGGAAATCAATTTGATCTATTAAGCGGAAAAGGTGTACTCCCTATGGACATTATTGCTAATTCTAATGATAACCAAAAAAATCTTGTTATTCCCCTCAACCTATCTTATAGTGTTATAGGTGAAAATGATTTTATTGAATCTAGTTTTAATAATTCACTAACCAACGAAAACATATACAATAAAATACTTTACTTGAATCTTAATCATATAAATGAAAGGAATCGTTTAATTAACTTTGATGAAATTCCCTCCCAATATATTGCAGTATTTCTTGGAGCTGTATTCAGCTTTTTCATCCCATCTATTATGAGGTCAACCAAGGATTATTTTCAACAAAGAACTGCCAATAAATACCTAAAAAAAATTCTTAAACAACAAACTTTATCAGATAACCCTGATGTTTCTATTAAAAATGTAATTGGTATTTTAAGAGTCTTAAAACATGAATTTATTAGAGGAAAGATAACCAAGGATCAATATGAGATATTAAAAGAAAACATAGCTGATGTTATAAAAGATTTAGTATCTAAAAAAACTAATACTACTATTGCAGATAAAGAGTAACAAAAAAAGTTTTATCTATTCTTTTAGATCTAAATGCTGTACAATTGTTAGATTTTATGATAAGCAGTATTTTATATTATTGAGTATATATACATAGATTTTGTTTTCTAATTATGTTCTTCTCTTAACAGTTACATATATAGGATATTTTGGTTTTGTAAATCCACCTAATCTTTTTGGTTCAAAACTTATACCTTTCTCTGTTAGCAGAATCTTCCATCTTTGAAAAATAGTTGCTAGTGCAAGAATTCCTTCTTGAACTGCAAATGTTTCTCCAATACAGGTTCTAATTCCTCCACCAAATGGAAAATATGCAAATCGTGGTAATTTAAATAGGAATTCTTTTGTCCATCTCTCAGGTCTAAATAAATCTGGATCTGCATAGTATTTGGGGCTATTATGCATTGCATATTGGCTCATAAAAATAACCGAATTGTTTGGTATTACATATTCTCCAACTTTGTAATCTTCATTTGTCAATCTTGATAATGCCCATACTGATGGTCTTATTCTGAGAGTTTCTTTGAAAATTTTTTCAGCATATTCTAACTTTGGTAAATCATCACCAGTGGGTATCCTATTCCCGAGTGCTGAGTCTAATTCTTTCCGTAATTTATCTTGAATCTCTTGATTCGTTGCAAGATAAGCTAATGACCATGTTAATGCAGTTGATGTAGTATCGTGAGCAGCAAACAGAAATACTATTATTTCATCTCTAATCTGTTGTTGGGGTAACCCAACTTCGCCACTATCGGGATCTTTTGCTTGCATGAGATGTGAGATCAAGTTTGGTTTTTCAGGATTGGTCTTTTTAATATGATCCATCAGAGTATAAATTTTTTGATTTAAATATGCAAGAGAATCTTGGAATTTGTTTGGTTTTTTATTTTCAATATTTGTCGATTCATCATCGGTGAGAATATTCTCGACAGGCTCATGTACTTGAGTAAATGATTCTAAAATATTAGTAAACGAATCGCTAACTTTTGTAAATGTATCTCTATCTCGAAAATTTATTCCAAATAGAGATTCAGTCATTACGCCCATAGCCAACATGGTCATCTCTTGTAATACATCAATTGTAGTATTCTCCTGCCAATTATCAGATATGTGTTTAATATTGTCAACCATGATAGTGCTATATGACTTTATTGATTTAGGTAAAAATAATGGTTGGATAATTTTCCTATGTTGTCTATGTGACTCTCCTTCATTTAACAATAGACCATTACCTAAAAAAGGTCTTAATTCTGCTGCTCTTGTTTTAGAAAATAATTTGTAATCTCTAGTAAAAATTTGTTCTATATAATCAGGATTATTTAAAATATACACATCTTTTTGTTGTAATTTAATGTAAATAGTATCACCATACTTTTGTATTAAATCCATTAGAAAATTGAAAGGATTTACATTAACTTTGTCCATAAATTCTGAAATCGAAATTTGTGGACCTGGAGGAAATCGTTGTCTGTTATTTGTCAATAAAACTGAAATTCTATAATACTTTATAAAAATTACTTTTTTAAAAAAATTAACTTTTTGTTTATAGAATCATCATTTTTATAAATTTTTTTTAAAAGATATATCTGATTCTACATATATAGATAGATTATTTCAATTAGAAAATTGTATTCTCAAATTTTCAATTTTCTTTCCAATGTTTATTAAAATATTACCAAAATTATCTAAAATCTCTCTTGTACTCTCATTTGTAGAGGTAGAATTATTTTTAGCAATAGAAATAAAATCGCTTCCTATTCTAATAATTGTCATACTAGAATTCTTCCATTCTTCATTTGCAGATTTCAATTCAGATAATCCTTCTGATATTCTCCCATTTACAAAATTTTGAGACGCCATTGAAAGATGTGAATCGACTGAACTAAAATTTAGTTGTGATTTAACTTCATTAATTAATTGATTAAAATTTATCTGAATGTCTTTTTGAATAGCGTCCTTTACTGTTTTGAATTCTTTCAATAGTTCCTTAGGATCTGTTGAACTAATAGTTTG
>DASUCH010000102.1:0-7302 GCA_035762785.1 Nitrososphaeraceae archaeon
AAAGGAATAATACAATAATGATTCTCTTTCTAAAATATATAGTATATGTTACTAAATAGTTCTAATAATGCTGAAGATTTAATGATAGACGCACTTTGTTATCAAAACAAAATGTGAATAATGTTCTATATTAGAATAATAAGATGCGATTGGAGATACTCCAGACTCGATCCAGGTCAACAAATATTTCCTCTTTGTGTTTTTACTAGGCCGACAACTAAGATCAACCTAATAATATAATTTACTTTTATGTATAAGAGATAAAATACACGAATTTAATACACTAAACAAAAAAGAACAATGTTACAAAATAATAGTTATTCCCTAGTTTATAATGATGATAATGAGGATGATCTGAATCCCGGACATTTACAAGTATTTTTATCAAACTTATTAACAAAACTACATCTATTAGTAGGATTATCATCAGGAGAAGAAGAGGAATGAAAAGTGTATATATGTGAACAATAAAAACATTCATCCTTTGGATTATTGTTATATGGTAAATCACTCACTTTAACTCATAATAAGTATTACTAGTCAAAGTAAAAAGATTAGTAACATTGTTATTATATTTTCTAGATACAAACTAACAAAATAGGAAGAATGTTATAGAAGTCTCTGCTCATGTATTTTGCTTTAACAATCCACCAGCCTATATATCTTAAAACCTTCCTTCTTCTTGTGTGCTAGACTCATAAGAAGGCTATGGCTATGACTCTAAAAATCTCATTATTCTCTACTTGCTAGTAACCTTTTTTATCTTATCCTACTTGTTGTCATTGTTGATTTTTTAATGAAGTTGATATATAAATCCAAATACTGATTATGCTTTCTTTCTATCTCTAATAATTTGTCCATTATTTCTTTTCTAAAAAAATCCAATTCCTCTTTTTCTTTTTTTCTTTCCAAACTCAAATCCTTTATTGTAAAAATTATTTGTAATAGAAGATAACAAAAGAACAATTATTAAAATTTCAAAACTCAACAACAAAATGAGTAATTAAGATTTCTTCAAATAAAGTATAGAAATAGTTTTATTTAAATTACTTTATCGTACACAGACATAAAAATGAGATTATGGAAGAAATTCAAAGTTTACTTCTTCAAGAACCCGTTCCATATTTTCATTAAGATTATTACATTGGTCTTTAGCCTCACCTAATAGCCTCTCAAGAGGTGGATCTATGATATCAGTTATTAAAGCAGGAGATACATTCTCATCACCTAACACATCTTCAATATTTGTTCTTGTTGGCTCATCCGTTCCACCTATTAATAGATCCCATGATATGAGAGCAATAGCAAGATCATCACATCTAACTGTCACATTGTTGTTACTTGGAGATGTTGAATCTCCTATTTCAACAGTATTTATAAATATCCATTCTGCTTCATCAAAAGACATATCGACTACTATTTTATAGTCACCAAGTATAATATTTCCAGGAAGAGAAAAATCAAAGTTTGCACAATCGTCTATAGAAAGACTACCACAATTATTGCTTCCAAGTTGTATTGTTGGAATAGAATATTGTGCAAGATGAATATCTTGTATAGCATCGTCAACTAAATAGATACTTACAGACTCAGGAGCTAAACTGGTGTCACATATATCATTACTATCACATTGTAATTCAAGTGATAAGTTAGTATCATCTTTATCTAAGAGCATATTAGGAACAGATGTAGCACTAATATCATGTTCAATTACTGGTAGACCTCCAAAATCTATAGAAAAATCAGCTCCAAATTTGTATTGACCAGAAGTATGATTCACTACAACTAATGGTATCTCATTAAAGGGTATAGGATTAAATTGATTCTGTCCTGCAGTAGTGGCAGTATTGTTTTTATCTTGTGCAGCTATAGTATTATTACTTGTTAATAATAATATCACACCGATTACAATACCTATTATGTATCCATAAGTAACTTTTTTAGTCATAAATACACGATTCTAATAATATTATAAAAATGAATTGCTCTTAATAAATCAGAAAAATTCTTATTATCAAGTTTGAAAACAAATAAAATGATCTTGTATTCATTTAATTTTGATAGCAGGTATTTTTACCTATATTATAATACATGCTTTAGAATAATTGATATGATTAGTTAAAATTATTAGAATTCTAAATCTTATACTAACCTGTATTTACTTTTTTTTATATAATACTAACAAATAGAAAGAACAAAGTCAAGAGTGATAACAATAATACTTTAGAGTAATTTTAATAGTTAAATGTCAAACTTATATTTTTGCATGCTATCATTATTTTTTCAATACTGATACCTTATTGTTTATATCATCTGAAGTAACAGGAGGCATAAGTTCTAATTGTTGTGATTCATATATTCCTACAACTGGTTCTTTACAAGATGGACATAGTTGATAATATACATATACAGAGTTTTGTTTTTTATTGAATCCTAAAAAGTGGAAGCCCATTTGTGGATGAAAATGATTATTACATGATAAGCATTTCATATCAAGGGAAAGTATTATAGTACTTATATTTGTTAGAGAATATTAAATATAATTCTGAGATAAATTGAAAATTATTTTCAATATAATTTACCAATTTAATGACTAGTATTTTATTGGCTAAATTAAGGTATACTTCATTTCATTTAAATTCAAAAGGAATCAATGTCATAGTAGATTGGATTTTGTTAATTTTTCTGATCCGGTTTTTAATTATATATTCTAATTGTTTTAAAGTATCAAACATTATTTCAATTAGGATATCATATACCCCATAAACAATGCTACATGTTAATACATTATCGACTGATTTAATACTTGTAGCAATAAGACTTTCATAGCCTGATTCGCAGTTGATTAGAATATATGCCTTCGGCATACAATACTATATAATATAATGCCTAACTAAAAAAACTTATGATTCTTTGGAATCTAGACAATATAATGAGATTTCAAATCCTATCCTCAATTGAATCGTTGATCATAAATAGAATTTAATCATAGATTGGGACTCGAACCGTGCAACTATATTTGCAAGTTTATATAAGTTGATACATAAAGAAAATCGAATCAGATCTAAACATTTCTAAATACTCTACAATTAGAAAGACAATGAAATACCCTTTTCTAACATTCAAATTTTCATTCAAAATTTCTGATATTGTAGTTTATGTTTTTCAAAATGACATTTCTCTGAACAATAATAATCATTACACATATGACAAAAAATAGGATAATCTTGAGTCTTTCTGCCACAATTGGCACAACAACTAGACATATCCATATATAATAATACGTTATAATAGTATGTAAATATGTCTGTAAATATTGGAATTCTTATTTAAAGTAAAATCATTGGTTAATTTAAAAGAATAACTAGATTAGACTTTAAGATGTTTAATTATTATTAGAAGACTAACATAGAGGTATTTTTTGGCATATATAATGAACATATAAATTATCATTATTTTGATAGAGACGTTGACAAGTATAATTATCATATTCTAAAATCTATTCTCTCTATTCAGAAGAAATCATTTAATATCACCTTGCAGAGTCATTCCCAGTTAATGTGGAACTTATTCCAAGATTAGCAAGACCCCAGTTACCCCATTATTTCATAAACTCATAAACTTAAAACCTACTAAACAGAATTAAAAACATGAATAAACTTGAAGGAAAAGTCGCAGTTATTACAGGGGGAAGTAGTGGTATAGGCCTTGCTACGGCAAAGCGGTTCGTCGCTGAGGGTGCTTATGTTTTCATCACAGGTCGACGTCAAAGCGAACTGAATGTAGCAGTAAAGGACATAGGTAAAAATGTCACCGATGTTCATGGTGATGTCTCAAATCTTGAAGATCTTGATCGATTGTACTCGATAGTAAAGCAACAAAAAGGACGCATTGACATTTTGTTCGCCAATGCTGGCCTTGGCGAATTCGCCAGATTAGGGGAAATTTCTGAAGCGCACTTTGACCAAACGTTTGGTGTCAACGTCAAAGGGCTTTTATTCACTGTGCAAAAAGCCGTTCCGTTGTTTAAGGATGGTGGGTCAATCATTCTAAATTCATCAATCGCTGCATCCAAAGGAGTTGAGGGATTTAGTGTTTACAGCGCAAGCAAAGCCGCAGTTCGGTCCTTCGCACGAACATTGACAGTCGATCTGCGATATCACAAGATCCGTGTCAACGCCATCAGTCCTGGTCCGATCGACACACCTGCCCTCAGTGACTTGATGCAAAATGAGGAACAGAGCAGACAACTCAAAAAAGAACTTGTAAGCACCGTACCATTGAGGAGGATGGGCACTCCTGATGAAATCGCAAATGGCGTCACGTTCCTCGCATCGGACGAGAGCAGTTATATCACTGGTATAGAACTGTTTGTAGATGGAGGTGCAGCACAAATTTAGCTAGTATATTTGATTCTGCCTTTTTCTATGCTAACCTTCTTATAGCAGGTTCAGTATAATATTTATTTAAAAATCTTAGCTAATATGTTTCCAAAAGTTAAGAGTATAAATTGTACAGTCTAATTTATTGAGCAATATTATTGGAGATCAGTATAGTATGTCATGCAAGTAGTACATTTACTGACTCTTTTAGTATAAAAATATACCAGCTAATACATTTGTTCTTTTTTTATATCTTATCAGAAAAAATAGGCTAGGATTTCAATTAAAGTTACTAAACAGCTTAATACAAGGTTACCGATCCCAATTACCTTACCTCCTAGGAGCCTTCTATTCTAATTTTAGTGATTGAATCCATTTAGTCAATTAAACTAACCAGATATGAATTCAATAGATGAAAATTTTTAGGCGCCGAAAATTATTGAATTTTTTTATCTTGTTTAATTTGTATCCCTCTATTTAGACCAATCTCTTTAAATTTCATTAAATAAATCACTATCTATGAATACTGTATTAATTCCTATATATTTTAAGAAAAAAATGATATTAAATCCCTTACCAAATGACAGAATTTATAAGCTCAAAAAGACGAAATATGATACTGAAGTAAAAACCCTATTCTAAGGAGAAATTTAGATGATGAATACTTTTTCTTCTACATTTATCAATAATGGTTCTAGTAGACGGTAGAAAAACAAAATGTGGCATCATAGCAATAAAGGGAATAAAAGCATCAAATTTACAGATGATTCATTAAAATGTTGTGTAGGCTTTATAGAATTTGAAGGTTCTATAAACCATATTGCTACAGCAGAGGATCGTTCACAGATACGAGAATACTATTCTACCGTTATAAACTCATTATCACAAATAATTAACCGTAATAACGGTAAGATTATAAAAAGCCTTGGTGATCGTTTACTGTGTTATTTCTTAAACTTTTCAGATCTTAATAATGAAAAAGCAATTGAGGAGGTAATTGAATGTGGATTTGAGATCTTAGAAAAACGGGAAGATATTAATAAAGAATTATTGACAAAGAATAATTTACCATCAATACAGAACTACAAAATTAGTTTAGATTATGGTGTAGTAGACTTAGCATTAGCTGGAGATAATTATCAACTAGATATATTTGGTTCCGCTGTAAATATATGTTCAAAGATAAATTCGTCTTCTTCTTCTTTAGCTCCTCATAATACGATAATTATTGGAAACAATCTTTATAGAATTTTAAAATCTTTTCCTAATATATTAAGGAATTATAATTTTATAAATAATGGTGAATTCAAGTTAACAGAAAATATAGTATATCCTACATACAATATAATAAGACGAGAGAATACTTTGTTACAGAATGATGGTACTACTAGTGCACACTCGATAATGATGGACAAACAGTTGAATTCATATCCTGAAGAAGATTTTATAGAAAATAAAAATAAAAATAAAAAAAGAGAAGGCTTCTTTTTCCAAAAAAAAAATAATAGAAACAAAAGAATAATTATAGTCGATGATGATCGAGAAATACTTTTTACATACAGGCTTTTTCTTGAAGGTTACAATTACCATATAATGTCTTTTACTGACTCTTTTGTTGCACTTAATTATATTAAAGACCTTTCAAATTTTAATGATTTACTAGTAATACTTGATATACGAATGGAAAATTTAAATGGATTTCAATTACATCAGCAGATAAAATCTATAGACCCAACAATTAAGATTCTTTTTATTACTGTTCTAGATATATTAGATGAGATATTAACTATAGTTCCAGGAATATCAAAAGAACAAATAATGAGAAAACCGGTTGATAAAAAGGAGTTTACAAATACTGTAAAAAATATATTAAATTAAAAGATAATATCATCTTGGAATACGTTTTCTCATATACAAACTTGTGTTATACCAGAATCAGTCGACACACCTCCAAACCAATATTAAAACTTATGAATTTTACACCATAACTATAAAATGTTCATAGTATAGATAAAATTTGATACCAACGAAGATAATCTTATAAATTTTAATTTCCTTTAAAATGGCTAAATTATATTAAATCCTTATTTTGAATGAATTACATTGATAATTAATGTCGGAATATCCTTATGAAGGTAAAATTCATAGTGATGATAAAGTAAATTATAGTACTGTTTATTCATCTGATGGTATAAGAATTGGTAAGGTGGAAGCAGCATTTGCAGAATCTTTTATAGTAAAGAACGAAATGGAAAATAAAGAGGTAAAATATGAAATTCCTAGACTAGACATTGTAAGTATAATTAAGGGATCAATCACCCTCAAATTAAAGAAAAGTGACATAGATCAATATTATGAAACATCTTCTATTAATAAAATTTAGGATGATCTTGGAGATTGTGTGAAAAGGGGCTTTAGCTTTTTTAATATTATATATTATTATTTTTACATTTTGACTAAATTTAGAATTTTATTTTTATACCGTTCTTGATTGAAATCTATATCAACAAATTTTGAGCAAAGATAAATAATAATGTATTGTATTACTGGATTGTGGGAAAATGAGAATCCGGAGTACATCTACTACGTTTTGATAATGATGCGTAAATGTAGCAAAGGGTTAGATTTTGAATATTTCTATTTGATAATGTCGAATATTATAACTAAAATCAGCTCTTGCAAAATAAGCATTCCACTTCACAATATGTGTTAGAGATAAGTCAATAAATAGTTATTCTTAAATTTACAATCATACTCCTAGTTTTTATATGCCATCATCGTAAGTATTATTAACTCAGTTATTGAAAATATATTATTGTAATATAAATAATACAATAAAATTTCACCATTCATCAGATTCGGCTGATTGTTCTCTTAATTCTGATAGATTTATTAAGTAGCTAAATAAGTTACGAAATTG
>DASUCH010000103.1:0-2439 GCA_035762785.1 Nitrososphaeraceae archaeon
TAGTGTTTTAAGCTCAGTATATTGCATGCTTCATCATACCAAGTACCACCATCAGTGTAAACGGTATGTTTTCCATATATTGATACAAGAGATCGTATGAATTTTTCAGCAACAAACATGTTTCTCTCTTCTGAGATATGGATTCCAAGCACTGAAGAGTAAATTGGTTCAATACATACCCATAACCAAAAGTGTTGATTACCAATTTGAATAACTGTTTCATCTATAATAAAAGCAGATATTCTTTTCCTTTTGTATATTTGATAGGAATCAAATCTTTGAATCCAATTCCATACAGACACGTAACTTCTCTTTTCATCTCTAAATATTATTAATGCTTTAGATGTATTTCTAAGACTCAAACCAAGGAAATACAGATAAAGAGAATATAGTACAATGACTGTGGATGTTCTATTTCTTTCAAATTTAATTTTCATAGTATAATTAGAACATTATCAACTATAGCTTTTACTGCTTATCTGAACAGAGCCTTTTCTAGGATGTTATTGTTCAAATAATGACTTAGTCACTAACATTTCTAACAATCTGTTAATAACTATGCTGATAAATCAAATTGTGTTTCGACACCATAATGAACATGAATTCAAAAAAATTATAGATGAATTTATACTATCTTCATCAAATAATGAAACAATAAAAAATATAGATTTTGAAGCATCCAAATTAGGAATTTCTTTTTATCATATGATGTTCATATTAATCCAAAAAGATGCTATTCGTAACAGAAAATCTCAAATGTAGATAAAAGACAACTATTAAACAAATTTCGATTTTGATATATTTAAAAATAAGTTTCTAATAATAAAAGATATATATACTTATAACAATAGAACCAAATTTATTATTCAACAAGCAAGTGATTACCTTCCTATGGTATATTTACAAATAATATTAATTAGAATATTTTACAATAGCTATCTTATCTTTTCATGTCATATTAAACTAATATAAGTAAATCACTTAACCAACAATATGAAATATAGAGGTAGAACAGAAATAGTAAGCAACATACTGGATGCTGCAAATGGAAGAGCAACCAAGACAAAAATTATGTACAAAGCTTTTCTAAGTTACGCACAATTAAAGGAATATCTTTCCGTGTTAATAGAAAACAATCTCTTAGAATATATTGAAGGAACTCAAACCTATAAGACTACAGAAAAAGGATTAAACTATCTTAAAATGAATAATGAAATTGGAGAATTATTACAAACTACAACAATCAAAAATAATTAGTTAATTTTATTTTTTTTATCATACTAAAATATCTATACTTAAAGGGTTGTGTCTTAGGTTTATCCAAATTTACGTATAATATACTAAACCTACCCACTTTATAGGTGAAAAGAGAAGAATAATAGAATTCTGAAAATTCGGATTTAAAAAGCATTATATTTCTGTTTAAAGAACATAAAATTAATGTCTACATATAAGGAAAATACGGATAGTAATAGACCAAAATCTAGCAATGAGGTATTTATCGGAAAAAAACCTCTTATGACTTATGTCACTGCCACACTGGTGCAGCTGGCTAACGAAGCAACTGTTTTTATAAAAGCAAGAGGAAAAAGTATACCCATGGCAGTAGATGTTGCACAGATTATCGTTAATAGAATGAATACATTGGGTTATAATGTAGCATCAGTCAAAATTGGCTCTGAAGCTGTAAAATCTCAAGATGGGAATACTCGCAATGTCTCAACAATTGAAGTAGCTGTTTCTAGAGATAGCTCTTAAATTGTTTTATTTTTAAACTATCGTAGATATTTCCAAGTAAAAAATAGAGTTTTATAAAACTTTAATTACCATTATTATTGTTAAGATAAGAAAATAGTATTAAACTATTAACACCAAATCATTGCTTAATAAATATATTTATTAATAAAATTTTGGATTGTAAATTACAACTATTACGTTTGTTCCTAATAGTAAAATACTTTTTGATTTCGTATGTGATATACTAGTATAATTTTTTACCATTTGTTTCGATACTATTTTACTAGACAATGATAATATTATCAAAATAAATTAATATTTAAAATAAGCAATACTCATTAAAAATAAAGTTTTTATTATTCTTAAAAGTTAACCTAAATAATATGTCTAGTAGTACAGGTCCAAAAAGTTCTAAAAATTCTACTAAAAAAATCACAACAGCGAAGGAAGTAAAAGAAACAAAATCAGTTCCTATAACTGTAAAATTAAACATACTTAAAGTTCTGATAAATGAACGTCCACTTATTCCATTACTGAGAGTTTTAAAGAAAAAAGAATTACATACAAGAGAATTACTAATAACTATGGGAAGTTGGGGATATGGACAATCTTTGATGAAAAGAGCAACAAATTTAGGTTTGATTGAAAGAAAAATAAAAAAAGAAAAATCTCCTGGGCGAGGGAAACCAAGGATTTATAATT
>DASUCH010000104.1:0-11675 GCA_035762785.1 Nitrososphaeraceae archaeon
CTGATGGCACATCAATTGAAATAGCATCTTTTAACGATAATGGTCTACCGGTATTTAGATTAATTGATTCCTTTTTCTTGTTCCATACAAGAGAATTAAACTCTATTATTTTTTCTGTATATTTTTCAAAATCATTAAAGAAATCATCTGATTTGGGAAATAACTGAATATGAATACTATGTGTAGAATAAAGTGTTTTCCATAACTTTTCAGTGATGAAGGGACAAATTGGTGCAAGTAATAACAGTATTACTGAGAAACATTTATGAAGAGTATACAGAGACGATAGTTGAAAATTCTTATTCTCATTATCATATACTCTTCCTTTAATCATTTCAACATAATGAGAAGCAAAAAGATTCCAGGTAAAATCTCTTATGCTTGTTGCAGGGATAAAAAAGTTATATGTATTATATCCTTGTATGCATATATTTACTAATTTATTCAATTCTGATAAAATCCATTTATCTGTATGTAAAAGATCAATCTTTAAAGAATCGTTCAAAAATTCTTTGGGGACTTCAAAAGATGATAGAAATCTACCTAGATTCCATAGCTTTGAGAGAAATTTTTGTGAATTAGAAATACTTTGTTCAGAACAGCGAAAATCTTGGCCCAAATTAGTTTCGCTCGCCGACCAAAACCTAAATGTATCTGCACCATATCTTTGAATTATTGGAAAAGGATCAATAACATTCCCTTTACTTTTACTCATCTTTTTACCTGTTTCATCTACTCCATAACCCATTATCCAAACATTAGGCCATGGTAATTTTTCTGTTAATTGATAACATCGAAGCATCGAATAGTATAGCCAAGTTCGTATGATATCCTTGGCTTGAGGTCTAATAGTTGCAGGATAGGTTCTCCTACTATAAAATTCATTGTCTTGAGAAAATTTTGAGATGAATAATGGTGTAATACTTGAGTCCATCCATGTATCGAATGTTTTTTCTTCTCCAATAAACTCGTTGAATCCACAATTACCACAAGTAGCAAACGGAGGTTTTTCTTTCCATGGCTGATAATAGGTACCCGATTTAGGTAAATTAGGTGATTTACAATTTTGACAAAACCAAACTGGTATCTCAGTTCCATAAAATCGTCTTCTTGATATAGGCCAATCTATTGAAATTGCATTTAACCAATCTTTTAATATCTGTTTATGAACAGGTGGATAAAAATTCAATTTTTTAGATAACTCTTTGAGAATTGGAATATATTCTAATTGTTTAAGATAATAATCCTGTAAAGGTATAATTTCGACCTGAGTCTTACTTCTTTCACAAATCGGAGATCTATGCAAGATATTTTCTTCTTTTTCAATCAAACCTTCCCTTTTCAAGTCTTCGATAATTTTTTGTCTAGCATGTTTTAATTTCAAATTCTTGTAATTTCCTGCAAAGTGAGTAGTATATCCGTTTTTATCAATGGATATAATTTCTTTTAAATTTAATTCTCTAAAAACTTGAACGTCATTACGATCACCGTAACTACAAACCATAACTACACCGGATCCAAAATTGGATTTTGCAGAATGATGAGTTAAAATCGGAACCTTTCTCTTGAATAAAGGCAATATTACTTCTTTCCCAATTAGATGAGAATACCTATTATCTTTTGGATTTATTATTACCGCTTGACAAGCAAAAAGTAATTCAGGACGAGTAGAAGCAACTACTAGTTGTTTTTTAGTGTTTTCAGCTATACTAAAATAGATATAATAGAGATTTGTGGGAAGGTCATCATAGATTATTTCTGCATCAGATATTGTAGTACCACAATCTATACAATAATTATTTGGTCTATTAGAAATATAGATAAGACCTTCGTTCCATAAATCAATAAAGGTTTTTTGGGTTAAAGTTCTAAATACTATGGAATCTGTTCTATAATATTCTTTAAAATTACCACTTAAACCGAGATTTATCATTATCTCAATCATGTCCTTTTCAAGGTCGTCAAGAGCAGTTTTGCATAATTCTAAAAATTTTTCTCTGGGCATTTGTCGCATTCGAACGTTGTATTTTTTTTCTGTATAGATCTCTACAGGAAGGCCATTTCTATCTATACCAATAGGGAACATAACATTCTTACCCTTCATTCTTGCCGTTCTAGCTATCATATCTATCTGAGCATAGTGTGCAGCAGCACCTATATGCCATGGTTTCCCTGAAGGGTAAGGAGGTGGAGTATCAATAACAAATACATTATCATTATTGTTAATCCTTTTTATGGTAAAAGAATAAAGATTTTCTAAATTCCATGACTTTAAGACTTGTGATTCAATTTCGTGATTCCAGGATTTCGAAGTTATTATTGGTTCCATTTTATATTTTAGTTTTAAATTTTATTTGGTTATTAACGTTAATATCTAAACTTTAAACAATAGATACACTCGAGTTTAATATAGAATCATCGTAATTCAGCTAAAAGATGAGCTCCTTTATTCACACCTTCATAAATATAAACACCTAATGCATCAATATTTTTAGGCATTTTTGGGGCTAAAATTTTAATTATTTCTTTAGAAAGATTTTCTACTGTAGCCTCATCTGATAAAATATAAACAGTAGATTTTGGCATTTGTAGATCAAAATATCCTTGAGGCCCATCAAACCGCACATGGTAGTATTGATCATCTTTGGCTGATATGTATCTACTGTTTACAAAAAATTTGTGATCTAATTCATTTATTGCTTCTTTTATCAAACTTTTAGCTTCACTGAAATCAATAACTAAACCATTTTCCATTTTACCAATTATTTCAACCATTACAGTTGAAGTATGTCCATGTAGTATGGAACATTTTTTAACCAAAGGTAAAATATGGGCGTAATCAAAGGAAAGAGAAGGATCTTCAATAAAAATAGAGCCAATTTTTTCATATTTAGTATCAAAGAAAAAGATCGATTCAAATTCAGTTAATTTTCCTCTATATTTTGAAGAACCTATTGCAACTATTTTCAATTCTGGATAAATACTCTTTATCCTGTTAAACTTTATCAAATCATCATTGGAATCAATAACTTCAATATACTTTTCATCATTGGTTTTAAAATCTACTGTAAGAATATCGCCGTGAGGAATTTTGAGTACTGAGTTTACTTCATACTTTATACCCAGGAAACTTAATAGATTGGATAAAGATAATTGAGTTCTATTTGATAGATAATCACCGTTATTATTGAGATACTTAATATCATTTTCAACCAGATTTCGTTTATTTGACAATATAAGAAATGTGCAAATCTAAATATAAAAATCTAAGCCTTTTCTAACTAAAAAGAGTCTCTTAATAAGAATAATAATAATTTCTCCTACAAAAATAATATTATCCTTTATATGAGTTATAAACTGCTATTAAAAAACCTAACATTCAAATGATAAAATATGATATCTGTGAAATCACAGTAAATGAATTCAGAGCTTATTACGAAAATTATTGATTCTATTAACGAATGCATTATAACAGACGAAAATTTTGGCATTGCTTTTTCAGGAGGGATTGATAGCTCTTTACTTGCAAAAGTATCTGATGATCTTTATAAAGATAAAGTTATTTTATTATCTATTGGTTTTCCTTTTTCACATGATCTTGAATTTTCTAGAAAAATTGCTCATGAACTACATATGAAGCACATTATCTATGAAATACAAAATGAGGAATTCAATAGAATAGCAAGAAATGTTATTGACAATCTTGAATGTAATAACATTTCGCATATAGAAAATTGTATAGCATTTTATTTTATATCTCGTCTTTCTCTTCAAAATAATTGTAAACTTGTTTTAACAGCTAATGGTTTTGATGAGTTATTTTGTGGGTATGACAAATATAGACAAATAATTTTAGATGGTGAGAAATGTGTTAAAAGTTTTATGGCAAAAAGAATTATCAATGAATTAACCCTTGTAAATGAATTAATTAAAATTTCGAAAGAATTTCATATTAATATTAAACAACCTTTTTTGAGTCAAAAGTTTATCAATTATGCAATGAAAATCCCTATAGAGGAAAAAATTCATGGTCCATCTGATTATCTTAGGAAACATATTTTAAGAGAAATTGCAGTTTCATTAAATGTTCCGATTGAATCTGCAATGAAACCAAAAAAAGCTCTTCAATATGGCACCATGATCCATAAAAATTTAACAAAAATTATGGATACTAACCAAGACATAAAAACAAAATTAATGACTAAAATTAAACATTAAATATCTTACTTTAATGTCTCATTTTCCTAGTTATTTTTTAATATTATATTTTATTATGATATAGCTAATTCACGACGAACAATTGAAGAAACTTTATCAATTATCTTGGTTCCAGAAGCTAAATGTTGTTCTGGAGTAAAAAGGTTGTTCAATTCTATATCGGAAAAATATTTTGAAAGAATAGAATCATTCTTTATTGCTTGTATGAAAGGTTTGCCATTATCCTTTGCTTCAAATGCAATCCTTTGAATATTCCTATACGCTTCAATTCTTGAAATACCTTTTCGTACTAAGAATTCCAAAACGAATTCAGCATAAATTTGTCCTTGAGTAATGTCTATATTAGATGATATTTTTTCAATATTTATAAATAAATTTTTAACAACTTTTATCATAGTCTTTAACATTTCATCCAAAAGAATGATTCCCATTGGTATAGTAAATCGTTCATTTGCTGAATTTGATAAATCGCGTTCATGCCATAGACAAATATTTTCCATAGACACGTTTAGAAGAGATCTTAAAACTTTTGCTAAAGAGGATACTCTTTCACTCTTAATGGGATTTTTTTTAACAGGAACCGCACTACTTCCCATTTGCCCGTTTCTAAAAAATTCGGCAACTTCGTCTATCTCTGTTCGTTGTAAATTTCTGATTTCAATTGCAATTTTATCTAATGAAGTAGCTATCAAAGCAATAAGAAATTGTACTTCTGCCAATCGTTCTCTGGGAATGATTTGTGTTGCTGCCTCTATAGGATGTAGTTCCAATAACGAAGCGACTATTTGTTGGACTTCCAATGCTTTATCACCCATTAACGATCCAGTTCCAACTACTCCCAAAGTTTTACATATCAAGAAACGCTTTTTTCCTTCTTTTATCCTTTCTATGTGTTTTACCATTTCCATTGCCCAAACGGCAAATTTTAATCCAAAAGGAATAATACTTGCATGTTGGCCATGTGTTCTACCTACTGCAGGTTGAGTTTTGAATTCTACGGCTTTCTGGGATAAAATTAGTGCTAATTCCTTAATTTTTGGCTCAATAATTAATAGGGACGCTCTCAATTGCATTGAAGTAGTTGTATCTATTATATCATTACTTGTTAAGCCAAAATGTATCCATGGTTTTGTATTAGGAGAACATTGCTCTATAATAGCATTTACTACTGCAGCCATATCATGATCAGTAGTAGATTCCAACTCTTTTGTTCTGGTTAATGTAATTTTTCCTGATTTGGCTAGAGCATTGATCTCATTGGCTGCCTCTACTGGAATTATGCCAACTTTGGATTGGGCTAGGGCGGTTGCTGCTTCAAATTCAAGGATAAAGTCTAGCCGTTTTTGTTCTTCAAATATTTCTTTTATGTCTTTACTTCCATATCTTCCAGAATCTATCGGCAGAATAACCATTATAGATATTCAATTTATGAATAGAAATTAATCTTTTCTATCATTGGGTTAATAGATAAGCAAATTATAGCTTGACATCTTTCGCAATAAAATCAAGAATAAGTTTTGCTTGTTTAAAGTGTACTGCGTCTATCATTCTACCATCAATTTTAAAAGCACCCCGTTTATCACCTTGTTCTTGAATTTGATTCAATTTAGCGACAACTTTTTTTGCCCATTCAATTTCATTTTGTGAGGGAACAAATACATTATGAACTGGTTCTATATGCTTTGGATGAATAATACTTTTACCTGCATAACCAAGTCTTTTGGCAATTTTAGCATCTCTTTTAAGACCCTCTAAATCATCTACATTTTGCCAAATGGAATCCAAAGCTGGAATTCCTGCAGCTCGGGCATCTACAGGTATTTTTGACCTAGCATAACTATATTCTAATCCTTCATTGTCATAATCTAATTTCATATCATACAAATAATCAAAGACACCAAACACCAGGGAACAGATTCTTGAATTAAAGTTTGCTATGTGATAGGAATTTACTACTCCTTGAGAGGATTCTATGGATGGAATTAACTTAATAGTTTTTTTTATTTTTCTTTTTGTTTCTAGATTTGCAATTATTTCAGTAATTTTTTTCAGTTCTGTCGCTGAATTTACTTTTGGAATTACTATACCATCTAAGCTTTCACAAACTACCGATTCTAAATCTTGTTCAAAAAGTTCAGATTCAAATGAATTAATTCTAACAAAAAGTTGAGATGATTCTTTGTCTTTATTATTGGTATTAATATTATTTTTATTATTTTTATTGCTATCAATATGATCTGAGCTCTTATTAGAAGGAAAAGATTCCATAATCATATTTCTCGCTATTGCTTTTTCTGAAAGTGGCACTGAATCTTCAAGATCGAAACATAAAATATCAGGATAAAGGAATTTTGATTTCTCTAAAAATCTCTTATTATTTCCTGGTATAAATAATAGTGTTCGAAACATCATTAAACTATCACAAAATGAAGTAAAAAATAAAATAAAGAAATTAGAGTTCTTGGGGGTTCGTTAATATTTTACCAATTTGATCGGCATTTGCCATCATAACATGACCTTTGACCATTTCAGAGAATGGTAATTTAGTAGCAATAAGTGGTTTAATTTTTCCTCGGCCTGTCCAATAAATTACATCTTCTAGATCTGATTTTGTTCCTTGTGTAGAACCTAATAAATTAGTTCCTTTAAAGAACAAATATCGAAGATCAAGTGTTGAATCATAGCCTGTAGTTGCACCAGTTGCAACTAATGTTCCACCCATTTTTAATAAAGAGACCTCCTGAGGAAAAACTGCTTTTCCTATATGTTCGAATACAACATCCACCCCTTGTTTATTTGTTAAATTTCTAACTTTTTTGTACCAATCTGGCTCTCTATGGTTTACAACTTGGTCAGCTCCTAATTTTATACATGTGTCCATTTTTTCTTGATTTCCTGCAGTAGCAATAACATCACAATTATATAATTTTGCAATTTGAATTCCTGCCATACCTACACCGCTGGTTCCACCCATTATTAGGACTGTTTGGCCTGGTTTGATCTTTGCACGTCCAACTAACATATGCCAAGCTGTCATTCCCACCATAGAAATAGCTGCTGCATCATCAAATGAAACAGAATCAGGTATCTTTGCAACATTGACTTCCGGCAAATGAGTATATTGTGCGAATCCTCCCCATAAAGGTCCAGTTTGAAATCCCCAAATATTTCGTTCCTCACAATCGTATTCCCTTCCTGCAGTACACATTTCACAGATCCTGCAACTGAGATTCGAATGTGAAACAACTCTATCACCTGTTCTAAATTTAGTTACATCTTCTCCTACTTCAACAACAGGCCCTGCAACGTCACTTCCAGAAATATGAGGCAAAGGAGTTTTAACTGGGTCTCCCCAAATTGCCCATAAATCATTATAATTATAGGCTGCTGATTCCACTTTAATCAAAACTTCATTGGGTTTTAATTTGGGAGTATCTATATCTTCAATCTTCACAACCTTCGTAGGATCCTGATTATATTCTCTAAAAACAGCTGCTTTCATGCTTTGGATTTGCAGTATAGACTTAATATAGTTAACTTGAAATAAAGTATAAAAATTACTTTATTGATAGTTTTTTTCAAATTTATAATTGTAGACTAAAATATTAAATGAAAGATTAATCATAATCCTTACAGAACACATAGATAAATAAGCTTGGTAGTTCTAATTATTTTATGTTATCATAATCTTTTAAAACAGAATTCCAATTTTCAAGTGGAAACAATTCAAGTAAATCCTCTTTGGTATCCAGGTCGAACCTAAGCTTGACTATATCCAATGATTCAATTGGTATTTTGAATTTATACGCTTCTATTAGATGATTCATGTAACTATTATTATCATAATGAGTTTTAATAACATCTGGCGGTTTTCTGAACAATACATTTGTACCATCAAAGCGTTTGGATGGGCATATGATAATACACTTGTGATATTTATTTGAAATAGTACAAATTTCATCTATTTCTTTCGCTGAAATAAATGGTAGATCCTGTGGAATTACAATGTTTGCATTTATACCATTATCGATACAATATTTATCAGCTAATATTACTGCTGGGTTAACACCTTCATCCGAATCTTTAATAAATTTTATATCGTTTATACAGGTATATTTTTTCACTGCTTTATCATTAGAAACTATTATAATTTCGGTAATAAAATTAGATTTTTTTAACTCTTTTATTGTAGCATCCAAAAGATACATTGCAAGATTTTTTCGTTGTTGAGCTGTTAAAATATTTGATAATCGAGATTTGGCGGAATGAAGACTTTTCATTGGAATAACAGCAGCTATTTTCATCGATAATTCATTTCCTTCAAAATTAATCTTGCTAATCTCTTTTCTTCCTTTGCATTATTCATCATAATATTAGTTTCCAAAGAAGAAACACCCAATTTTTTTATCGCTTTGGACAAATTTGAGTCTGAATTATCTATCACTATTTTAGAAATTACCTGTGAATAAAACTTTGCTAATCCCTTTGCTGAAGATTCAATTCCTTTAGCCCTAAGGTATTTTTCAGCTGGTCCGCTAATTGCTTTATTTCCTATCACTGGAGAGATTGCAATAACCTTATCTTTTTTTTTAATCATTGCTGCCTTAATTTGAGGTAGTGAAAGAATTGGTGCGATACTAGTAATTGGATTAGCTGGAGCAAGAATAATCAGATCAGAGGACAGAAGGAGGTTTAGTGCATCTTGAGTACATTTTGCTCTTTCGCTATTCTTATAATAAACATCTAAAACTCTGGGTTTTCCTTTATTTTTTACCCAAAATTCTTGAATATGCATCTCTCCTTTGTTTGTAACTATTCTTGTTTCTATATGGGTATCAGAAACTGGAATTATTTTATTCTTAATATTGTATTGATTATGTGCAATCCATTTTACTATTGTTGAAAGGGAGAATCCTTTTGAAAGCATTTTAGTTCTTATGATGTGAGTAATAAGGTCTTTGTCACCAATTTGAAACCATGTTTCTTTCCCTAATAACTTCATACAATTTAGATAGTAAAAAGTGTCTTTTTGAATTCCCCATCTACGCTCTTTATCAAGTATCCCTGCTAATCCATAAATACAGGTATCAATGTCAGGACATACATACAATTCATTAAACCAAAAATTGTCACCAATATTTGGGATGATTGCAAAGTCAGACGTACACCTGGCTAGTCCGCGAATAATTTTTATGGAACCGGTTCCTCCTGCTAGGACTGTTATCAAATAATATGTTTTATTAGTAAATAATGATAATGTAAAATTTTCGATTATTATTATTTTTTTACAGTATAATTTTAATTTTTCTCATTTTGAGTACAATAAAAACAACAATAAGGTTATATTCGACAAAATGAGATTGTCAGTTGTGGTGAACAGAAGGGTCTTTTTATCCTACTGGATAATAGGGTTGATGTTGATTCCTACTGCTATTTCTCAATCATTTGCTTCTCAGATGGAAGTTTTTCTTTTACCCGAACGGGACGCAGCGGATCCTATATTTACTAGCATTAGGTTTGTCACTATCAGATATGAACCGGGAAGCGAACTTGCCCAAATATTTAACGGAACAAATGAAAGGGTAATGTTTACGTTAAATTCTACTACGCAAGGCATGGAGGAATTACAAAGATCTGTTAATGAAGCTATTCTAAAAGAGAAAAAAAGTCCTATCCAGCTTTCTAATTCAACATTAGACTATGTAGCACAGATAAGGGGAGATGAAGATGGAGCTCAACTTTCTTATAAAATCAAATTTGCACCACATATTACAAACTTTGTTCTTCCATCTAACAGCACTACTCCAGCTCTGGATCTGGATTGGAGAAGTGTTGTTGTACAAGGCCCGCTAACTGTAAATGTACCTGAGTATGGTGAATTTGATGTTAACTATCCTATTGGTCCTGTTAAAGCCCTCTTTCCTGATGCCGCCCAACAACTGATGTCAGTGGAAGAAACTAAGAATATCTTTGAAACTCCACTCCTTGATTATGAAGAGATTGGTTTGCCTATGGACAGATGGCATTTTTTATTTGATCCAACCGGAAGTCAAGCTTCTGCAGCAGGAGCTGGATATGCTGAAGAGGGTGGATCTAATGTAGTATCAGTTTTCTCACTGGGAGAAAGTAGTTTCAGAGAAGGAACACATGCAGCTAAAGAAAGTTCGACATCTACTCCCATAGACGGTTCAGAAGTAAATGTAAAATCATCAGATCCACCACCTAGCGGACAGATACAAGTAGCCGGATTTGCTCAAGTTAAGAATATAAATGGTGCAGAAATTGCCTTTGTTAGTGCACAGGGACCTTCAGGGACTGCTACTGCCACTGGTGGATTCCCGATACAGGTACTCTTAATTCTGGGGGGAATGATGGGTGCTGTTGCGATTCTTGTACTAATAAAAGCAAGAAAGCCGTAGTTAGACCAACCTCAACAAGGATTTTCAAGTCCACAATTTTATTTTTTAGATCTTTTTTTTAATGGTTCTATTTTTTATTGATTCTATTTAAAAGGAGGGTAATTTAATATAAATAAATTTTGCAGGTTAATATTTCGTTATTATATTTATTTTAATTGTATTTACACCTTTGTTTAAATTAGAACAGAAATGTTGACTAATATAATCACAAAAAATTTAGATATCTTTTATATTTTTTTTAAAAACAATAAATCTTTAAAAAAAGACTAAAGGTAGAAATACAACCATAACAACAAAAAAATTTTACTACCAGGTCTAGAAAAATTCATTGTAAGATACTATAGTATGATAATCTAGGTTTATCTTATCGCATAAATAATTGAATAAAAAAACTTACTCACCCAGTCAATTTGGAAAAGATGCAGAATTCATTACAGCTCTCTATCTTATTTCCAGAGGATGGGAAGTTAAATTATCGAAAGGTAGTAGAGGGCCAGCCGATCTAATGGCCAAAAAGGATTTAATTGTGCTATATATCCAAATAAAAGCCAGTTCGAAGTTACCTCGAATAAAAGGTTCAGCTATTACTCAACTAAAAAATAAATCATCTATGGATGGTGCACTGCCAGTAGTTGCAACGCTACAACCAACCTTTCCATGTGTAGACCATGATAAAAAAACAGTAATAAATAATGATTCCGTTAATATGTCAGTGAAGAAAAAAGACAAAATGGATTTCAAGATTTATTTTTACGACTTATTCAATTGGAGCAACATGAATCTTTAGTAATATACACTATCTATAAATATAAAAATAAATTTATTTATTTATTTTATGATTTATTTTTTACCTTACTTTTTTTTACTTATGAATACTTTTATTTATAGAGAATGTACTATAGTTTTAAAAACTTTTTTAGTTTGCAACGCAAAATAACATCACAAATATTAGAAATAATTTTCTAATATCTCATTTAAATCATGGACAAATTTACTGTATGTCTCATTATTCTCTTTTTTTTCAAAACTCACTTTACC
>DASUCH010000105.1:0-9386 GCA_035762785.1 Nitrososphaeraceae archaeon
CCTTGTATATATGAATATGTAGCATATAATGAGATAAAATGGGGATTAGAGAAAATGCAAGGTATTGAATTTTCTGGCAAATATGATTTGGCAGGTATTCTTCCTCTTAAGATCACTACATCCTTTTCTGAAAGTGTTTGACATAATTTTGTTTTTCTATGGTTAGGAACAAGATGTCCATTTCTTCATTTTCCAATTTTGCTATGTATATCATCATATCTTTTTAGACCTACAATTTTTACGGTATTAAACGAGGCTATTCCTGCCTCAATACATAAACTCTCTATATCATGTGCACTATCTGCTTCAAAAATTATCATCCATTCATGTTCAAGTACTGACATGTAGAATGCTTCAATATTTTTTACTCCGTATTTTGACTTATTTTTTTCCAGTTTATCTTTAATTTCAAGAAAGACTTGTTTACTTTTCACATTGTTTATCGGACAGGATTCAGGATTGTGTATAGCAAATGCACCAAAAAGACTTACCATCAGATATTTTTAAAGAAACGTAGATATATTAAATTATACGATTTATAATCGTATATTCTTTATTGGATTATCCTATTTTACAAAAAATTTCACTTTTATACTATATTATAATATCAACAATTTGACAGAGTGGTCTAATTTGTAATCCGGAAGAAATAATCAAAAAAGAAGCAAGGGAATAAATGATGATTGTTAGTATTAGTTAAGTTTGCTGTTTTATTAACTGATGTCACTTCTTGTTATAATTTCTTTAATTTTATATATTAATCTATATAATAAGATCAATATGTGTCAAATTATAATTTTTGTGGAGTAGTAACCAGCTTTCCAAACAATTGTGATTCCATCATTTTTATGTGACCCATTACCATATCTTCGAAAGGATAAATTGTATCAATTACTGCTTTTATTTTTCCTTTACTGGTCCATCTAATTACTTCTTCTAATCCTGCACGTGTTCCTTGAGTAGCTCCGATAAGATTTAGTCCCTTAAAAAAGAGATATCTCAAGTCTAATTTTGAATCATAACCTGTTGTGGCTCCCGTAGATACTAAAGTACCGCCCATATTTAAGAGACTAACTTCTTGTGCAAATACAGATTTTCCTATATGCTCAAAAATAATATCTACTCCTTGATTATTTGTTAAACTTCTAACTTTCTTGTGCCACTCTGGCTCCCTATGATTTACAACTTGGTCAGCTCCTAATTCAATACATTTATCCATTTTTTCTTGCGTACCAGCTGTTGCAATAACATCACAATTGAACAACTTTGCAATTTGAATACCTGCTATTCCCATACCACTTCCACCTCCCATAATTAAAACAGTTTGCCCAGGTTGAATATTGGCTCTAGTAACTAACATGTGCCAGGCTGTCATTCCAACCATAGAAATAGCCGCTGCATCTTCAAATGAAACATTATCAGGAATTTTTATAACGTTGACTTCTGGTAAATATGTATATTGAGCAAATCCTCCCCATAAAGGACCAGTTTGAAAACCCCATACTTGTCTTTGACGGCAATCATATTCTTTGCCAGCAGTACAGTCCTTACATATTCTACAGGTCAAATTGGGATGTCCTACTATTCTGTCTCCTTTTTTTATATCTAAAACATTTTCTCCAATTTCTACTACTGTTCCTGAAACATCACTTCCAGAAATGTGCGGAAGAGGAATTTTGATTGGTTCTCCCCAAATTCCCCAAAGATCATTGTAATTATAAGAGACTGCTTCAGCTTTTATAAGAACTTGATTATGTTTTATATTTGGAATTTCTATATCTTCTATTTTTACAACTTTTCTTGGATCCTTATTATGCTCACGATATACAGCTGCCTTCATGTAGTATAAAAAATACACTATGAAATTTAAATAATAGGTTTCAAAGTATTGTAAATTGGTCTATTAGTTCCTACTGCTGCTGTGTCTAACGTACCCGACTTTAGTAATTGATAAGGTCCAATTGGGTGGATTTTGGGTATAATTTGGGAATATCTTTTTTATTAATAAAATATAAAGATAACTATGGCAGAAATTAGCATAATAGTTTCAGCTATTGCTGGAATGGGATCATTTTTCTCCCCATGTATATTACCTATCCTACCTGCTTTTATTTCCTATTTATCAGGAACAACTCTACACGAAATTGGTAACATAAATAAAATGAAGACCTCCGTTGATAATGAAGATATTAAGACTACTATCACCACGGAAAATAATAAAAAATCAATATTTTTACACAAATCTACTAGACTTAATATATTCTTAAATACAGTTTATTTTGTACTCGGATTTTCATTAGTATTTGCCGTTCTGGGAGTTGCTCTTAACAGTGTTTTAGTAAATGTAGGTACTAGTTTTCAAAACACTCTACAAATAATTGGTGGAATAGTGATTATATCTTTTGGAATGTTTCTAATATTATCATCAAAAATAAATAACTTAAACTTTGAAAGAAAATTAACCAGAATTCCTAAATTTAAAACTAGCTATATAACTTCACTTGTATTTGGAATAGCCTTTGCTGCTGGATGGACACCATGTGTAGGTCCTATTTTGGGAAGTACATTTACTTTAGCCGCGACTTCTCCTGGAGAGGCATATAATTTATTATTAGCATATTCATTGGGACTAGGAACTCCTTTCTTGATAACAGCTGCTTTTTTTTCAAGGGCTACTGGATTGCTAAAAAAGATGGTAAAATATTTGAAATATTTCAATCTCGTAATGGGGACCTTTTTAATAATTCTTGGAATACTGATATTTACTAATCAGTTAAATATCCTAGGTAATTTCCCACTTGTAAATGAAATCATCAATCTAGAAAGAGGTATATGAATGAAAAATGAATAGAGATAATATCAGTGCAGTTGTTATGGCAATTGCAGTAGTATCTGTAATAGCTGGGTTTGCAATTTATTTTAATACTCAAGAATCAAATATTTCTAGTAAATCTACTTCTTCTGATGAATTTATACCTATAACAGGACAAATTGACGAGAATGGGAAAGTGATCAACATTGACAAGTCACAATTCAAAAAAGCAAAAAATTTCACTAAAATTTCAGAATATATAAATACAAAGCCAATATTACTTGATGATCTAAAAGATAAAGTTGTACTGGTAGACTTTTGGACTTATAGCTGTATTAATTGTATAAGAACCATTCCACATCTCAATGAATGGTACGATAAATATTCTGATAAAGGATTAGTTATAGTAGGTATACACACACCTGAATTTGATTTTGAAAAAGATAGTAACAATGTTAAATCAGCTGTTCAAAAATTTGGAATAAAATATCCAGTTTTACAAGACAATGATAAAGAGACATGGGATGAATATGATAATAGATATTGGCCAAGAAAATATTTGATAGACGATGAGGGTTATATCAGGTATGACCATATAGGAGAAGGAGCTTACAATGAAACAGAAAAAGTAATTCAATCTCTTTTGTCTGAAAGAGCCTCGCATTTAGGAATAAAAAATATAAATCTTAATGTATCACAAAATATTGAAGGTGATTCCAGATTAGAATCTCAGGATGTTAATTTTTCAAAAATACAATCTCCAGAGCTTTACTTTGGATATGAATTTGCAAGAGCATCTTTAGGCAATATAGAAGGTTTTAAACCTAATCAAAGTGTATTCTATAATCTACCAGCAAATTCTGAAATTAAAACTAACGTAATATATCTAGAAGGAAAATGGAAAAATAATCCTGATAACATGGAATTACAGAGCAATAACGGAAGCATAATACTAAAATACAATGCAAAGTCTGTAAACATAGTTGCTGGTGGAAAAGGGAATTTTACAGTAACACAAGATGGGAAATTAATTACAAATGATTTAAGCAAAGATTCATCTAATGATGGCAAATTTGTAATAGATGAACAGAGACTATATAATCTAGTAACAAATAAAGACTATGGAGAACATACAATAGAAATTGATGTTAAAGGAGAAGGATTTCAAATCTACACATTTACATTTGGTTAAATAAAATAAAGGAGATATCTATCAATATGGAAATTTTAATGGAGATCAATGCTATAGTAAGTATAGCGACTATCATTATTTTAACTATTTTAATATATTTGTATACAAAAATATATTTAAAAACAAAGGCTACATTTACAATAGGTTTAATGTTTTTTGCAGGTATGCTTGTTATCCAAAATTTGATTGTTGTCTATGCGTATTTTGCTATGGCACCATTATATGCTGAAGGTTTATTGCCTTATTTTTTACTTATTCACATAGCTGAACTTGCAGGTGTTGCTAGTCTTTTAAGGATTACTCTATGATTAATGTAAAGGATATAAACAGAAGGAAGTATTCGTCTAAAACATTGGTTATTCTATATAGAAGACGTAGCCTAGTAGTATCATTAAAATTATAGTACAAAATGGGTTATAGAAGTAAATGCTTTTTATCATCTCCTAATTACTTTGATAATGATAATATTCAATGCCTGATCAGGATATAATTCGATTGTTATGGTTTCTTTTTGCAGGAACGAGGGGAGGTGACAATCGTATTAAAATCCTTGACCTACTAATAAATAATCCCTTAAATATCAATAAAATTTCAGAAGAATTACAACTAGATTATAAAACAATTCAACACCATGTTCGTATTTTAGAGAAAAATAATTTAGTAACTAAAATGGGGGATAAGTATGGGATGGTATATTTTATTTCTAATTATATGGAAAAAAATATTGAATCATACTATAATATAAAGAAAAAATTGGTACTTCGCTGATGTATTATTTTAATACATCATAATATATACAATTAATCAGGATTTTGTTTGACTATATATTAAGTATAAAAACACTATTATTTACAGTAGTAGCAGTGGCAGTAGCATCAGCCATAGCTGTAATGGTCATAGATTTTTCAATGATGATAGGAAATGCACAAGCACTAATGTACAACTCCAACCACATCAATAATTACTATAATGCTTATTTGGATCCCAAAGAGTGTCCGTTTGTAAATACCCAGAAAATGGAATGTCTCAATAGCAACATAAAGGCAAATGGGATAAATATTACTCAAATTACTAGAGGCAGTACAGCTGTCCTGGCAGAAGCAATTAGAGCATCTAAACCATTAGATGCTACAAATATACAAACTGGTAACAGACTTGAAGATAGAACATACTTGGACAAGTCCATTGAAAATATGTGTTTCAATAATACTTTGAAACAACAAATAAAAGTTAATCCATATGAAGATTGCTTTACAGAAAATTCTCTTACTTTGATGACTTGGAATATCTATCAAGGTGCAGATCAGTCACCAATATTCAATGCTACTACGCCCTCTGAATTTGTTACCGCTGTCGGGTCTGCTTATAATAGACTCCAAGCGACCAACTTTGGAGAAAGAGTTTATTCAATTGCAGATGAGATCCAGGACACTCAGCCTGATCTTATAGGTCTTCAAGAAGCGATATTACTTAGAACACAGATTCCCTCTGATGGTTCTGAGACACTTGCAACTAACATTAAATTGGATTATCTCCAAATTCTCATTAACACGCTAGCCGAACGGGGATTGATTTATGAGCCAATTGTTGTTCAGACAAGTACTGACATTGAAGTTCCAGGCCTGACCTCTACTGGGCTCGTAGATATAAGACTGACTGATAGAGATGTAATACTGGCAGAAGCAAACAACAATTTTACATTATCAAATATTCAAGGAGCTCAGTTTGCTGCAAAACTACCATTAACAACTCCATTTGGTTCAATTAGTATACTCCGCTCATGGGTTTCGGTAGATGTAACGTTTGATAAAGGAGACAAGGTACGTGTTGTCTCTACTCATCTAGAGGCCTTGTCACCTTTTATACAGGAATTACAAGCAGATGAGCTGTTAAATGGGCTTGGCAACACAGATTTACCTGTTGTGTTCATTGGCGATTTTAATTCAAATGCTAATGGAAATGGGACACAAACATACACAAAACTAAAAGATGCAGGTTTTATTGATGCTTGGACTATAAAGGGAACAGGTACTGGTTTTACTTGTTGCCAAGCTGAAGATTTAGTGAACCCCGAATCTTCCTTAACTAATAGAATAGATTTGCTGATATTCCGAGGCGATTTTAAGGTAAAAGATATAGATATTGTTGGTAATTCCCAAAAAGATCATACAATTTCTGGTCTTTGGCCATCTGACCATGCAGGAGTTGTGGCTACTCTAAAGCTAAATAGTGATAAATAATAATCCGCAAGGTTTTCAGATACATTTATTTTTTTTTTTTGAATATATTTTAGCAACTTTAAAAGTCAGTCAGGCAGAGAATGCGCATACTGTTACTTTAAAAGTCTTTACATATAAAGATGCTACTAAAATAATAGAGAATATACAACAATAATCTCAATATCTAAGTAATATATTTAAAAAAAGATATTTTTATATATTTTATATTGAATAAAAAAATTCCATTAATTGTAGGGATCCTTATTTTTGATGATGTAGAGATATTAGATGTTGCTGGACCTTTTGAGGTATTTGCTGTAACTCGTTTAAATGATGAGCAACAACTACAGCTATCATCGCCATTTAAAGTCTATTTAATATCTGAAACAAATAAACAAATCATAGCTATTGGTGGTCTACGTTTTACTCCTGATGTGACAATTAGTAACTGTCCAGAATTAGATTTGTTGATAATACCTGGAGGATGGGGAACTCGTAAAGAATCAAAAAATAAAATTCTTCTAAAGTGGATTAATAATCAATTTACTAAGGATAGACTGATTGCATCAGTTTGTACCGGATCTAGTCTTCTTGGAAAAGCAGGTTTGTTAGATGGAAGAAATGCAACTACTCATTGGGGAGCTTTTGACTTTCTCCAGGAATCCGCACCCAAAGCACGAATTCTCAAAAATGTCAGATTTACTTTGACTGAACCCATATTTACCTCTGCAGGTATTTCTGCTGGAATAGATTTAGCTCTACGTATTGTAAGTCATTTTTTTGGAACTGAAGTAGGACAGGCTACTGCTCGTCAAATGGAATATCCTTACCCTAATAGTGACCAAAGATAGTTTGTTAATAAATTTGTAAATCTATATTGAGAGAAGATATAAGTTAAAGCTATCACCAAATAGATGTACTATCTGATTTTGACGCAATTTTGTACTTCAATAAAGAAATGTAATTCTTGCCTAGGATTATTAATATATTATTATTATTTATTAAGTATTAAAATTAGATAATATAAAGGACAGTGACATCAAATGAAGAATTCATCTGTAAAAATAGCCTCTTTTTTTAAGGAGGACTAATTTCTCTTACTTCTATATCATATAAATCAAAATCTAGGTTGTTTGTCTTTAAAATCATCTTAGGAGAACCCCATGATATAATCGCCCCTTTTGTTATTGCCCCACATTCATTCATTTTTGCTTTTCCAGAATTAATTCCCCATTTGCCATCATCAATTTTCTCATGTACTTTGACATAAGGTCCTTTTCCTTCATTTTTTGTATCAACAAAAGTTTCAAGTTTTACTTTAGAATTATTATTCAAATTGTAAACTATTGCTTTAAACCCAATTTTTTTATTGTAAAGATTGCCTAAGTCTATTTTTTCATTAGGTTTATCTATTACATAATCTGCATGATATTGTTCTTTTTTCATTTGTAATTTACCATCTGCTGAGATATTATTATGATAGCTTGAACCCCCACAATAAGCATCAGGGTATTCACTAATTTCTCCTTCTCCTTTGCTGTCATGTATAATAGAACGAGAAACAACAGAAATAGCTTGATCTCTTTTTTCTGCTTCCAACATTTTGAATATTACAGTAAATTCTATATTCTTGAAGTCGTTTGGATATAGCCAGTAACCTCGGTTGTCTAATACACTAAAATTCCATGTCTCAATTTGTTTCATCATTTCCTCCTGTGTTAAGATTCCTGCTTGTTTGGTAGAAATATCAATTCTTGTTGTTCCCTTACCCACTTTCCAGCTTCCATCTGAATTTCTCTCTGAAAATATTTCTTTATGTTTTATTTCATCAATTTGTTTTAAATCGTTAGGATTTTTATTGTTAAATCTATAATATTCTCCATCTGGGTTATCTCTATAAATCGGATAAATTCGTAGTTTTTCTTCTACAGGAGCAAAAGGTAGTAATTCTATTTTTGTAATTACTGAAACTAACGTACTTGCAAGTATAGATATTCCAAAGATTAAAATTAATACTAGTGTATATTTATCCTTCCTTAGGATTAAAAATAATGTAACAATAATTACAGAACCAATGATTATGTAATAATTTTTAATTAATCCAATAATCACTGATAAAGCTATTAAAATCACTATCTTTAAAATCAGCCAGTTCAATTATAGACTCAATAAATTGTATTTTAGCCAATATGAGTGTTCAATTCCCAAAATAAATTTACTTCATAAAGTAATAAGTTAAAGATAATAATTGATGGATAGGATGCAATATCTTTTTAATTTAAATATTCTTTTCTGCTATAATTTAACAAGATCAAATGATAGATTAATTGTCTATTTTATATACTAGTAATTATCAGATCTGTCATATGCCTAATTATATTGTCTAATATCTACTTTCTACTTTAGACCTTCTCTAATTTCACTACTGAAATTAGATAGTACATCCGTTCCAGATAAAGCTATTTTCTTAGAAGCTTCTCCTAGCTGATTAAGAATATTTTTTGCCTCACTAGGACTAATTATGCCAGTAGAATTATTTGCAACTTCTGATGCCATATTTTTTATTTTTTCTGCAGTAGTTCTTATTAAATCTGTTATACTGTTTGTTGTTGTTGTTGTTGTTGTTTCTTGTCCATAAACTTCAAGTAAAGTTATCATAGAAAAAACAAATATCGCTGTAAGAAATATTGATTGGAATGCTAATTTCATCGTATGTATTATAATGTAATGAGAATCAGTACTATTTAGGATAATCTCTTGCTAGTTAATTGCATAATAAAATTAATTATTTTGACACAATTTTATAGTTATAAAAAACCATATCTGGTAGATTTGTTAATATTTAGGCATTGTACTTATATCTATATTCATTATAGAAGTTAATTTTCTAATTAGCTCATCATTTTTGATTGGCTTTTGAATAAAACAGTCTTCGCCAATTAATTTACCGAATTCCGAACGTGCTTTTCTAAATTTCTCATAATACATTTCACTTGCAGTTAAAAAGCAAATTTTTACTGTGGGATCTTTTTCTCTTATTTTAATACATAGTTCAAAACCATCCATTTTTGGCATTTTTATATCAAGAATCACTAAATCATAAAAATTGCTTGTATAAGATTTTAGAGCAGTAATAGGGTCATTAAATGTATCGAGTTGGAGA
>DASUCH010000106.1:0-8485 GCA_035762785.1 Nitrososphaeraceae archaeon
CATTTTTAAATCTGTTCGTTTGATTTCAATTCATTTTAAATCTGTTCGTTTGATTTTAATAAAGTATTTAAATCTCAAAATTAACTTTGAATATTTACAAAAGAATGTTAATTAAATAATATTGTAAACTAACAAAAAAATTTAAATTCATTTATAGTCTTGAAATCAAGAAAAAACAATTGTGGCTAATCAACAATGATAAAGATTTACTTTCGTAATAATTCTCAAAATAATGTAATACATAAATATTATCAACATCAAACAAGACATAAAATGACGATTAACAAGGAGACAAAGAGTTTTGGTATGCCTTGGGAGAAGGAGTACGGTTATTCTCAGGGAGTGAAGGTTGGAGACACTATCTATATATCTGGACAAGTAAGTCATGACGACTCGGGCAAGATCGTCGGTCACAAAGATATGGAGGTTCAAATGCGGCAGGCTTACTCCAACATCCGGAAGGTTCTCACACAGTATGGGGCAACAATGGACAACATAGTAGATGAGGTACTCTTTGTGACGGATATGGACTCGGCCTTTTCAGCAGCCGTCAAGTGCCGGAAAGAGGTGTTTTCCAGCACTCCGGTTTTGGCAAGCACCATTGTGCAAATTCAACGTCTTGCGTTCCCAGACCTAATGATCGAGATTAAGTGTGTAGCCAAGTTGGAATCATCTGTGTAAAGTGCGGCTTCGTATCAAAAATTGGGTATTATTAACCATACGTATTGGTCTTATAAGAGTAGCAATAGTATAATTTAACTTTAAATAAGGAGTCAATGTTTTTGTGTCCTACTTCTGAAATAAAAAAAATGAGTCTAAATTAAAACTAAACTCTTCAATTATTTCACAACTAATAATAATATATCACAAGATTAACCCTCTCTTAGAATAATTTATTAAACAAGTATTAAATATTAAAAAACTCTCAGATGCAATATTTGGAGCAATTCATTTCTATCAAAATTTAATTTTTAAATTTTGTTATCTTCCAAACTAACCTCCACAAGTTTATGCCCGTACAATTTACACTGTCCAAATTGTTATATTCGCTTCTACGCAGATGTAACTTTTTTTGCTCGTCTTACAGAAGAATAATGTCCTACGAGTATTTTTAAAGAACTCTATATCAAAATATATAGGTATCCGAAAATACTAAGATTATTATAATGAGAATTTCATCAGAAATGGAAAAGGCAATGAATGATCAAATTTCTTATGAAGCATCGGGTATCTATGCATATATTGCTATTGGATCATGGTGTGAAAGAACTGGATATGAGGGAAGTGCAGCATTCTTTTTCGAACAAGCCAATGAGGAAAACATACACATGCTAAAGTTTATTCATTACCTTAATAATTTAGGGGTCGAAGCGATAATTCCAGCAATAGAAAAGCCTCAAGGTAAATTCGATTCACTAGAATCTACTTTCCAAGCTGGTCTAAAGAGTGAACAAACCGTTACAAAGCACATTAACGATTTAGTAGAACTTGCTGAAAAAGAAAAAGACCGTGCTACTTATTCATTCTTGCAATGGTTTGTAAGTGAACAACTAGAAGAAGAGACTTTATTTCAAACAATTCTTCAAAAATTCGAGATAATTGGAAGAGACAAGCTAGCAGTATATCAAATTGATCAATCTGTGGCCTCGATTAGATCTCAAATTATGAATAAACAAGCAGGACAAGAACAACCTCCAGCTAACTAGTTAATCAGATTACCGTCTTAGATTCTGGCTTATTATCGTAAATCCAAGAATAGACCTAGAAAATTAAAGAAAATTTTTCTAAATCTAATACTTTAAGATGGACATGATGTATATTTAACTTAGGATTAATCACCATTATATAGAAGGTATTGGTGTATTTAAGAAAAAATAATGAGAAGGTAGTAAATGTAAAAAGAAAGAATGTTTAAAAGAAATACATCAACAAGGAATAAAAAAGGTAGTTACCTTTCCCATTTTCATGGATTCCATGAAGAGAATAGCAATAAGGGACATATATTAGTTAAAGAATAATAAATCTACTATAATGACAAAGAGTATTCTTTATTTGATTGGCAGATGACTTAAGAGAAAATTACAGCAGAGGTAGAAATAGTAATAAGAGTATGTTTCACAATTTTTTTATATTAATAATAAAATAAAAAAATTTGCTAAAATTAACTTGTTTTGGATATGCTATAGTGGTCAATTATTTGTAGAGAGTCTCTAATTTTACTGTTCTTACAAGCTGACATATCATATATTGCAAAATCGCCTTCATCTAAATCCTTTTCTTTTAATTTTTGTTCTTTGCATTTGTATCCTATATCATAATATTTGGCATCTAACTCTTTTCCATTAATCTCAATACTAAGAAATCCAAATCCATTATATTGATTTACTACATAAGAGGGTTGATTTAAAAATATATGACTACTTCTGCCTCCTAGACCTATAACTGAATAAATTGAGCCTTCTGGATTAACAAATTTATTAATATTATTTGATTCATCTACAATTGGTTGGCTAGAGTTGTTAGGATTAAATTTAAGAGGTAAAGTTCTATCGTAAAAGTGATTGTGACCTTGTAATACTATATCAACTGCATATTTATCAAAGAGAGGTTGATATTTTTCTCTCATTATATATTCTTGAAAATGGCTTGTAAGTGAAGAATAAATTGGTTTATGAAACATAACAACAATCCAATCAATAGATGAGTTATTATTAGCCTTTTCTAGATCGTTTACAGCGAATTTATATTGTTCGTTTAGTAGTGGAATATCTTCGACAATGACTTCATCATTTAATAAATGATATGGGGGTATTTCGGCCTTTATATTATATTTGGCTAATAGATCTTTAAGTGTTGTAGCATAATATGTTCCATCTGGTTTTTTACTCTCATCATCTTTAATGTTATCATCATAATATTCTTTCTCTTCCTCTTCTAGTATTTTAAAAACATCAAGTGAAAATTCTAATTGTGTATCTAATACTAAAAAGTGTACATTTCCATAATCGAATGAATAGTATGAATTTGGTAAATTATAATGTTCTAACAATGAATCTTTTAATTCTTTAGAACCTCCTTTTGCTTCTTCTTCCTCATCCTCATGATTACCTATTGCTATTTTAATTTTTGAATCTAATGCTTTTGTCATAGTATACCAGCAATCCATAGTTGGTTCATATGATAAATCTCCTAATACCAAGAATAGATCTGGTTTTTGTAATTCAATTTGTTTAATATTATTTTGTGCAATAGGTCGACAACCAAAATCACCTGCGGCAACAATTTTTATTTTTTGTTTATTTAAAGTTTGATCTTGATTAAGAGAAGTATTATTATTATTATCACTTATATTAATGAAATTTTTCTGGACGCTGTTAGTAAGATTACTTTCGTTGATAGACTCAAAAGATTTATTATTTGTAGAAAAAACATCTTGAAAAGTTAAATTTTGTAAACAAATAAGAAATAATAATACACTAAAAACAAAAGGATAAGTAAAAAAATTGCACCATTTAATTCCTAAATACATTTTAATATTCTCTAAAATGTAGTTAAAATACTTTATTTAGTTTCTCTATTGATAAAATATCTTATTATTGTTATAAAGACTTGTATAGGAAGAATATACTAAATGACTCTATTGATGTAATATTTGTATTAATGATACCAAACATATTATGTGTTACTTTAACTATTATAATTATCCAATGTTACTCAATATTGAAATATAAATAACTTTAAAATAGTCACAAATATTTAAATTCACTATTAGTGAAAACAAGAGGATATTTGAATGGAATTAAACGCCGCGATTATAATTCATAATTTGTATTCTTGATCTAATATAATTATTTCCTACTGAATGAATAGTAATAATAATAATAATGTCATTGAGTATATTACTAGAGACACTACTCAATTCTAATGATTCACAAATTATGTATCTGTTATTCATTATTCCTTTCTCTTTCTTGAAAAATAAGATTGAATTATATTTATTGATTGGATTAGTGAACAATAATTGAATAAATCAATTACAGTTTTATATTCCTAAAATAGAACGCTATTACAAGGAATTTCATAATCTAAGATAACTTCTGCTCCACTTGGATCTTTAATATAATCGTTGTTTTTATCATCAAAGAAACGCAGTGTATAGGTATCTGGTAAAAGACCATCTGCTATAGTATAATCGTGGAATCCTCCTGTAGCATTCGTATCAAAATATCCATAATAATCCATAATGCCTTTAGAATTAATGAATTCCCAATATACAATACCATTCTGATTAAACCCGTTTACAGTCATGTTTATTCTATGATCTTTCAAAGTACCACATTCTGGGGATATTTTAACTATAGGAGAAGTAGAATAAATCAAAGTGTACTCTACAGAAAAAAATATGAAAAATGATGTAATAAAACATAAACTGACTATTAGCATTTTATGAAATACACAGTCATTTCAATTATAAAAAGATACTAATTATAAAATAAAAAAATCTTATTCTAATATTTTTTCTATTTCATTTAATTTAGCTTTTATGTTATCTATCATTTTTTGTATATCTTCTGCATTGGCATTTCCTTGTATAAGATTTCGGAGTTGTTCTCTCAACAGAACTTCAGTATCCTTCATAAGTGATTCATCATGTTTAGCTATTTCTGGCTCTAAAAATTCAAAGTTATCTAAATATGCTTCGATTACTAAAGTTTCAGCATTCTGATAATCACTATTCTTTACCTTTTCGATAGATTGATCTAGTAGACTGCGAATATTATTTATTACTTCAGATGATTCTATATCTGTTGAAGCAAGAATTGCAAGATCCTTTGCTTGTAGATTAAGTATTTTTGGTATAGTATTTACTATATTACTAACTGTTGTAGAGATTTGTTTTGAATCTTCTTTATTACTCATTGAGGTATTTAATTGATTAAGTGAATCTTTAATTTCTGTAAAGTTATTAGCCATTGTTTCATTTAGATGTTTAATTGTTTTATTGAACAATTCATTGGCAGATGATACAAATCCTTGCGCATCTTGATATTCTGCAATATTTGTAATCGTACCATTTTCTATACCTATATCATATTCAGATTCAGCAGTTTTAAGTAAATTAATTAAAGTACTCATATTAAATTTAATATCAGCAACTTCATTTCCTGGTATAACTACAATTATTGCCTTATCTAATAGCTTCTTCACAGAATCTGCAGAATTAACAAATTCTACAGGAGTGGATTTAAAAACTATTGACGTTAAATTATTTAGTGAATCAATTAATGTTTTGTTTAGTTCATTATCTGCAGATGATAATTGATTTCTAATTAATGTGTAGATTTCACTTATTGGATGAAAAGTGTGTGTCTGTGTAAGTTCATTATTTCCTGCTTGTTTGTTTGAAATTGCAGCAGATAAATGACCTTTAATGAATTCTATATTAGTTACAAAATCAACATTCGTATTGTTTAAAGATGATGACGATGATGAGGAGTCATTACTAATACTAGATTGTTCTTGAGCCCATGCCATTGTAGGACATAGCACAAGAAGGGATAAAGAAATATAATAGAAAAAAGTTCTTTTCATATCTGAGTTGCTTAATTTGAACTATTTAAAATTAACGTTTATTCTCTATAACGAAATTTATTCATATAATTATATTATTCCAATAACATGAGGATTAATGTAATTAATAATAAATTTTACAACTAATGAAAGGTATTCCTTTATTTAAAAAAAATTTTTAATTATTTTAAAAAAATAGAAATTTCTTTGTCTTTCTTTCTTTTTTCCATTCTGTCTCTAAATATCTAATAAAAGTGAGCATTATTAATTATAAAATTAATTTTCTTTTAATAAATTATAACTTCATTATCTGGACAGAAAATGATTTGTACCTCGAAAGATACTTGATAAACTAAAAAAGACAGAAAATGATTTGTACCTCGAAAGATACTTGATAAACTAAAAAAGAAAATTTAATATATTCTTCGTCGAGAATGAGAAATTGATGAATAGATAAATACTAAATTCATTTAATTAAGTATACACTTACATAATCAAACCATTGGCAAAGTCTGTCATAGTCTGGATATACATTTTCAAACCCGTTATTGTTGTATTATCCAGGCTATGATAATCAACTTGTTTTAAATTTTATAAACTATTCCAATGCAATCATTAATTAAAGTTGCTAAATTATTACCTAGATGAATAATTAATATTATATCCAAATTTTCATCTTTTAGAATTAACTATATGGTTTTATATTAGGTCAACCTAACAAATGTATCTGGAATATGCATAGGCATGATTAAGTCATTCAACACTTATTCCGGCATATACCAATCTATGCCGGAATATCTAAATTATGTTGGTTTAATAAAGTAAAATATCAATTTGAATCATATTTTCTAAAATGATAATAATCTTTTAAATTAAATATTAGTTCTTTTAAGTGAATCCTATGACAATGCCTAAAGGATGGCAAAATGAACAAAATATGCCTAAAAAGGAAACCTCTAACGAACAGAAAAAACAAACTGATTCAAAGAATGAACAAACCAGTTCAATAATAAATGTTGACGATAAAATTATTATACAAGAATTAATTGCTACTTATAACATTGCTCTTGATAATAAAAATATAGATGAATGGACGAACATGTGGACAGACGATGGAAAATGGAGCACAACGTTTGGAGAAGCACAGGGTAAAACACAACTAAAAAATATGATTGACCAAATTACAAATGAATTCGCTAGTGGTAAAAGACATTTGTCAACAAATATTATAATTGAAGGGGCTCCGAATAATATGGCTAGTGCTAAATCATATCTAATAGTGACAGAAGCAAAAAAAACTCCCGAAGTGGTGGCATCTGGAACTTATAGCGATATATTAAAGAAAAATAATAATGGAGAATGGAAATTTTTTCAACGTAAATTAGATATTGATCTTGTAAATGAATCTAATAAGTAAAAAATTTATTATTAATATTTATTTTTAATACAAAATAATAATTTATCTTTATAACGGTCGTATTAGTTTTATTAAACTTTTCTTCTTTATCGACTTCTAAATATTCATTAGGTAATAAGTAGAAAAGTTTACTTCATCAATCATTTAAACGTTCCTCTTAACACTTTCAAATCATTTATTGTTTTTTTATGATATAAAAACGTTAAGATAAAAAGTGATGTACCTATGATGAGTGATAGTTTATAAATAATTCTATATGAACTATACTCTACTATTATGAAATCAGTTTTTATATATTTCAATTTAAAGAAAGCTTCGCTATATAGAATAAGGACAAAATTTTTATTTGTATTTTCAACTCTATGCCATTTATCAAAGTACAAGTGATTAAAATGATTTGGAAAAAAAATATTCAACCTTTTTTGACAATTGGTTTTATTATGTTAATACCTGTATTTTTTATCTTTTTCTTACTTAACAATATACAGGCTTTTGGTGAAGATAACTATCTCCAGCAACAAAACGCTACTCTTGCTGTAACAGATTATAATTTTATTGCAACGGGAGACTGGTACTGTAATGAGGAAACAAAAAAGACAATAAATAATATTCTTGCTGTCCATCCAGAACTAATAATTACAACGGGAGACCAGGTAAAGGAATCCCCTTCTGCAGACTGTTGGATTCAAATGTCAGAGCCTATCAAAGATAAAATGAAGATTGCAATAGGAAATCATGATGCTGAATTTTCAAATATATACAAACAGATTGTTGACTACCACCAACTGAAAAGTCCATATTATTCTCATGACTTGGAAAATGTTCACTTTGTAAGTATGTCTACGGAACATCCATATGATAAAGGAAGCAAACAGTACGAATTTATTAAAAGTGATTTAGAAAAAACATCAAAAAATCCCGATATTGATTGGATAATAGTTCATCAACATAAACCTCTTTATTCAACAAAACAGGACAAAGAAGAAGCAGAACAACTTAGAGACGTATATGAACAACTTTTCCAAAAATCTGATGTTGACCTTGTAATCTCAAGTCATAACCAATATTATGAAAGAACTTATCCCATATTATACAATGAAAATTATGAAAAAATCACTAATAAAAAAACAGAACCACAACCAATAATTACAGATTATTCACACTCAGAATATCCTCCTACAAATGGAATAGTATTTCTGACGGTTGGAACTGCTGGAGATGAATTAGATCCAGTTAAAGAAAAACATGACTTTTATGTGATTCAAGAAAGTAAATTTGGCTTTTTAAATATCGAAATTGAGAATAAAGGGAAAACATTAGTTGGGGAATTTCATTCCAACGATGGAAAGGTAATAGATCACTTCAAATTAAATGAGACTTGATAAATATTTATAACTTATTTTTTTTGAGACTTTACTATATATTTTATAGCTAATAAAATCTAGGACTATGTTAATTCTGATTTAATTGATTTATTCTACAGTTATTCTAGTTTAG
>DASUCH010000107.1:0-25309 GCA_035762785.1 Nitrososphaeraceae archaeon
TATCCTCCTATTCATAGACAGATATTAAACAATTGGTTAAATGCAATTTCAATTGATTGGCCTATATCAAGAAGACGGTTTTATGGAACTGAGATACCAGTTTGGTTTTGTCAAAATTGTAAATCTCCTAATTTACCTAAAACAGGTTCCTATTATCAACCATGGAAAGAAAATCCTCCTTTTGATATCTGCACTAATTGTGGATCCAACGAGTTTATTGGGGAAGAAAAAACCTTCGATACATGGATGGACTCAAGTATTACACCATTATTTATCTCAAAATTTTCTCAAGACAATGAATTTTATCATAGAACATATCCTGCAACTATTAGACCGCAAGCGAAGGATATCATAAGGACTTGGTTATACTATTCAATGCTCAGATGTTATCAATTAACTCAAAAATTACCATGGCCTAATGTTTGGATAATGGGTTATGGTGTAGATGAAAAAGGAAAAAAGATGAGTAAAAGTAAAGGAAATGTTGTTGATCCGTTACCAATAATACAAAAATATGGAGCAGATACATTTAGATTTTGGTCGGCTAGTGAAACAAATTTGGGGCAGGATTTCCGATGTTCTGAACAAAGTATTTCTAATTCGCAGAAATTTCTCTCAAAGCTATGGAATTTAGGTAGGTTTCTTTCTTCCTTTGAAGTTCCAAAAGATTTATCATCAACTGATTCTGTAAAAAACAATAATCTTCTCCATACGGATAAGTGGATTTTAGCCGAATTAAACAAACTGATAAATACGTGTATAAAAGGATATGAAAATTATAACTTTTTTATTCCTGCAACGAGCATAAGAGATTTTACATGGAATATTTTTGCGGCTCATTATGTGGAAATGATTAAAGGTAGGGTATATGATGATGAAAATAAGAATTTCCAAATATCATCACTCTATACTTTGCATAGATGTTTCTCGACAATCCTATTATTAGTGGCTCCTATCTGTCCATTTATTACAGATAAATTATGGAAAACTCTTTATTCTTCAGAAAGTATTCATAAACAGAGATTTCCCAAGACAAATGATTTTTTTCAAGAATTTGAAAAATATACTGAAAAAATAATAGAGTTTAATTCTCTTGTTTGGAATAAGAAAAAAAATTCAATTAATCCATCGACAGGGAAACCATTGTCATTAAAAGATTCTACTTCAATATCTGTTCCATCAGAATTGACTGAGTTTGAACACGATTTAAAAAACATGCATAATCTTATAAGATGAATTTATTACCTATTTGTAACAAATAAGAAATAGATAGATAAGATGTTTTTTCTATTACTTTATTAGTGTCAAATATCGATTTTTCCATCTAACATATCCAAAGAATCCTCAGCTATATCTATTGCTGTATGAGAATCGATATTTGGCTCCATGGTAATTAATACTACCTTATTATCTAAATATAATGTAATTATGGAAAGTTTTTCCCGTTCAATATAGGAAAATCTTGCTTTACCCATCGTAGGATCAAACCTCTCTCTCATGGATCTTCTTATAGCTGTTTGAGCCAAATATAGCTCTTCTCCTGCCTCATCTACTATTGAATCTATACCTTTTTTCATTCCACCTGCGAGCAGAGCTCCAGTTTCATCTATTACTCCGGCATATCTGATGTCATCATGCAAAGCAAATATAGATTTACATAACTTGTTATAATCCATCGCTATACTAACCGATAACTCCATTATTGAATGTTATTTCAGATATGATTAAACTTAGTTAGTACTATCTATAACCATCCTAACTTTAACTTTAATTTTACATATAAGAAAAATAAATATCGAAATATAAGATAAATACGATTCCGTGTAAACTTTCTTAATCTACTTATCCTATATTTGAGAAATGACAATAGTAATACAAAATATATGTACTTATGTCCTTCTCTTAAAGTTTACCACCAAAAATGAATTAGGAAAATTTTAATATTTTTTTGATAAATATTATAAATTTTTAATTAAAAAATATAATGAAAATCCCAAAAAATTTTAAAATTTTCAAGATTAAAAAAGTTAGGGGAGGGAGAAATGAAAATATCAAATAGACGAAATTTAAGTTAGTGATATGATGATTTTAGGATAGATGTTATCCTAGAGGAAGTCTGATAAATATATATTTTAATTACTATAGTAGATAGAACAATATCTTGTAACCAACCTATGGTATATTAAAAGAAAATTATAGTATGAAATATATATATCTTTGAATAGTAATGTCAACTTCAAGCCTCATAAGATATGTATTAATTAAAGAAGGAGGATAATTTAGAATATGGGAAAAAAAATACTAATTCTTGGAGCCGGTTTTGGAGGACTTTGTATCTCAAATATTTTAAGAAAAAACCTTGATAATACCCATGATATTATAGTTATTGATAAAAAAGATTATTTCATGATGGGATTGACAAATTTATGGATACTAGATGGTAGAAGAACGTTAGAAAACTCCAAAATCCCATTGACAAACTTAAAACCAAAAGGTATTACTTTTATACAAGATGTAATAACCAAAATCGATATAAAATCAAAACTAGTGAAAACACTTCATAATGACGATCAACCTTATGATTTTCTTGTTATTGCTTTGGGAACTGACATGTCTACAAATATAATTCCAGGATTTAATACATATAATACTTTTAATTTGTATGATGGAGAATGCATACCTTCTTTGAGGAAAAATATCCTATCTTTAGGGAAAGGAAAAATTGCTATTGTAATAATGGGATTCCCATATAAGTGTCCACCAGCACCATATGAATCTGCTCTCATAATAAATCAAATTTTACGTAATTCTGATAAACGAAAGAAGATAGATATCGAAATATATTTTCCATCATACTTACCTTTACCTGTAGCTGGCGAGCAACTAAATTCAAAATTAACTTTTATGTTAAAAAAACAAAATGTAAATTTGTTTCCAAACTACTCACTAAAAGAAGTTAATAGCAATAATTTAGAATTTTATAATTGCCAAAAAAAAGAATACGATATCTTGGTTGGAATTCCATTTCATTTACCACCGCTTGTGATAAAAAAGTCAGGGTTAATAGAACCAAAAGGGAATTGGATCTCAGTCAACAGATTTACCTTAGAAACAAAGTTTAACGATGTATATGCTATTGGCGATGTCACTGAGATTAAAATAAACGATGTTATAGCTGTGCCAAAAGCAGGTATTTTTGCTGAAGGTCAGGCAAAAGCTGTCGCTTCTCAACTTATCCATAAAATAAGGAATGGTTCTCAAGAATATCCTATTATTGAATTCGATGGTAAAGGTTTTTGTTTTATGGAGACTGGAAATGGAAAAGCAGGATTCATCGACACTAATTTTTACAATAGGGAAGGTGTCACCACAATTTTAAAAAATCCATCAGCTATATATTATAAGGAAAAAATTAATTTTGAGAAATATAGAATTGAAGAATGGTTATAACCATTCAAATGATATATTTCACAATGATATATTTCACAACTAACGAAAATTATGATAAAATTACTTGTCTAGCATATAAAAACAAATAGCTTGTTTATAAGATATTTGTTATGTAGTATCCTCATCGTCATCGTTATTATTAGCAGTGTTAGTTTCAACTTCATCGTCCCCGTCTTCATTATTGTTGTCTAATTCTTGGATCGGTATAGTAGGAACATCAATTTTCACAATTTCATCACTTGCTAGTCTAAAATCTATTATTTCAGGTCTTTCTGCAATGGAATTTTCTCCTACTTTACATATTATCCCATTATCTTTAATTAATAACGCGCATACTCTAAATTTTTCTCCCATACTTACTTGATTAGCAGTGAGATTAAATTGAAGTTCTGTAGTATTTCCCATTTTCATACTTTTGAGAGGAGTAAAAATCTTAGCTTTTGTCAATCCATCAGAATTTATAAATGTTATAACATCACCAGTATTCTCAGTTATATCAAAAAAAGTTATTATGACATTCAAATCTTCACCTTGAGTTTGAGCAAAAGAAATCGTTGAAATTGTACAATAAGAGAAGATACCGATAATTACAAATATAAACATTTTACCTATTCTTATAGTTCCGTTGTTTTTTAGTTTCATAAATAGTAGATAATATAGCATGGTTTAATATATGAAGTTTATCAAATTAAATTATATAAACTCAATCTATATAATATTAAGAATTATTTTCTTTCTTTTCAAACTATAAAATTATATCTTTTTTATAGATAACTTTTCCAGTATATAATATATGAGTATGTTACCTCTCAGAAAAGGATATTAAATATTGTCTATGTATCCTATTTCATAAAAAAATAATACCAGTTGTTGCACATATTTATTTTCTCTATTAATTGAATAAAGACTATTGCTAATTTTTTGTTCGATCACCCATTGAATTTTTACTAGCTCAGCTACATTTCTTTTTATATCCTCTCTTTTAAGATGTGTTTTTTTATGTAACCCATATACAGTTAATAATTTTTTCTCCTCTGCCAATGCTTTTAATATTTTTATTTTACCGATACTTCCTAGTCCTTCTTCTACAATATCTTTGACGTGAAAGGCATCATTCATATGAAATTAAGGTGTTGAATCTATCTTACTTATTAATGTCTTCTCTAAGTTCTCTACAGATGATGATAGAAAACTAATTTTTTTTAAAGAGATTATTTTGATAATCTTTCTAGTGGCAAGATCATCTAAAATATCTTCTATATCTAATTTTCTTGATTTATATTTTTCAGCAATCTCTAAACTCTGTATTCTAATCTCCTTTAAATCAACATAATCTTTATTTTTAATCTTTAAACCCTTTATTATTCCTAGTAAAACAATTATTTGTAACTTGGATAATTCTTTAATATCCTCATCAGTAATTCCGTTATAGATTTGTTTATTGATTTTTTTTACATGATCCAAGAATATTTTTTCTGTTCCCTCCGATTCGGCAAGATTTCCTGCATACGAGAGTAAATCTAATGCATATCTTATATCTCCGTTGACAATAGGAGAAATTACTATTTTTGCTATCCAATCAATTATATCTGTACCAATTACATTGGTTTGAAAGGCATCTTTTGAACGTCTAATAAGGATATCACTTACTTGCTCAATTGTGTAGTTAGGAAATTCTATATATGTTCGTCCCATTGAACTTAATTCAGCTTCGTCTAATTTCTCATAAAATTCAGTACTTCTAGCAATAAAAATAACTCCCTTTACATTGCATTTTTTGGAGGGATCAAATTCATTCAATCTTGTTAAATCATAAATGATCCCTATTTCTTTAGAAATTTTGATTAAATAATCGATTTCATCAAGTATGATTAGAGAATAGATATTATTTATACTCAAATAATCAAGCAATTGTCTCAGCATCTCCTCAGCACTAAGACCTTGTGCAGGCAATTCTGGGGCGATACAACTTAACAAGTATTTATAAATTGCATATTTATTTCCTCCTTGTAATTTTAAATTTATGTATACTATTTTGATATTTACTTTATTTTTTCTTAATTCATTTTCTAAAATATCAGAGAATTTAATAACTGTTGATGTTTTCCCTATTCCTGCTGGACCAATTATTTGTAAGACCGTTAAAGGAAATTTGTCTGGATCATCTTTTATATCCAAAAATGTTCTAACTAAGAGATCTATTTGGTTCTCTCTATGAGGGATCTCTTTAGGTAAATATCGAGGAGATAATTTTTTTCTATCTTTAAAAATAATACTGTCATACATATATCGTCTTACACTACTTTCTATTAGTTCTTAATATTATTAATTATTCTTTGGCACAAATCTCCTTCTTTAGTATTTATTTAAATTTACTTTATGTTTTGAGATTTTTTTTGCTTTAATAAAATCTACAAAGTAATATAAGTAAATTCTTTCATTTATTTTTAATATCCACGGAATAAAGGCTTCTTTTTTCCAACTTGATTCATTTATTTCAAATCCATTGTCTTCAAGCAAGATTCTAAAGGATCTGGCATCATATTTTTTGTCTAAAATGCTCTCTCTATTAAAATCATATGGATCTGTAATTATAAGATCACTTTGGGGTTTTAATAACCAATGACAAGAAGATAATAGTTTCGTCGTATTAACTAACTCAATTAGATTAATTGCCATTATAAGGTCAAATTTCATCGGATGAAAAGGAGGAAATTCTGCCTCAGCTACACAAAATTCTACATTTCCAAGCCTAAATTCTTGCATATATTTACGAGCTTCCTTTATGAATGAAAATGAAAGATCTATTCCTACTACAAATGAATATTTTTGAGAAAGTTGCAAGGTAGTTTTACCCATTGCACATCCTATATCCAAAGCTATGCCGTCGATCTTTGGGTTGATACTATTGAATACACGATCATACAGTTCATTAGTGTTCGGACTTCCTTTCAAGGATTTCAGGAGCCGATCCTCTTTGTGATTTTCTTGCTGAAGCCATTTATAAGGTAAATACCAAACGCCACCGTCTTCATATGTATTATTTTTATTGGATAAAACAATTTTTTTTCCTATATCCTTTAGATATTCCTTCATTTCTTTTGAATGACAATATAACAACCATTTTCCGTACATTTCTGTCCTATTTTGGATGTAGTCAAAGATGTCTTTTACAACTATTGCTATACCATCAATAATGGGATATTTTGTATCACATTCAATGCAATATAAAAAACCTTCCTTACATTCATTCTGATTATCAGAAGTTAAATTATTTAATTTTAAACGAATCTGTTTATCAGAATGGTTTAAACAAACTAGATGATTGACAAATTGAATCTTCATAAATCATTTAAATTATGCTTAAACTATAATAACCTAACACTTTTGTTATAAAGAAAATTTTGAATGAGATAATACATAATTTTCTGTATTTTTTGTCAAGAGACCACTATAGTTCCTCTTGCTATTCCATTTCTTGTTTCATCAGGTGTAGCTACATTGAGATAGGTTATACCTTTTATATGTACTTCCATTTGGTAAATTCCTTTGGATGGAAACTTGAGAATCTGGGAATCTGTTGCGTTACGTGCTATCAAATCTTGTTTGGTAACAATTTTATTTCCTGATTTATCGTAAATTATAATATCATATTTGATATCACCATTTATTTCTTTAGTTGAAAGGGCATCTGAAAAACGTAATTGTAGATTTGTATCTTGATTAGATAAAATTTGTTCATCCCAATTGAAATTCACTAGAATGCCTCCAACATCTGATACGACTTCTGATGTAGTTTCAACTATTTTTTGTTCAGCAGGAGAAAGACTAAACTTCATTGAGCTAGCAGTATTATTAGTATTATTAGTATTAGCATCATTATTTATTGTTTCAGCAATTTTTATAATGTCTGCTTTATTCAGCAATAAATGGATGATAAAATTATTTTCTTCAGTAAATGGATCTAATGCAATTGATCTTCCAACTAAGGGATTTCCATTAACTATAGCATCAAAAGCATTTGTTTCACTAAACTTTGTAAGTGTTTTTGGTATTTTTATTTCTTCATGAACAAAAATATTGTTGTCTTGTATTCTTTTTAAGTTCCAATTAAAAGGCATTATCCATGATATGTTACTTTGTTGAGAATCATAATTAAAACTATGAATTTGGTCATAATAAGATATGAGAGTTATATTATATTTTTTTCCATTGTCCATTATATCTTCTCGATATACATCACCTACACTAAGCCATGAATCAAACCTTGGAGCATTTTCGGGTGTAAATATATTTCTAGGATTATCTATTCCAAATATCTCTATTGCAAAATGATATAGTCCTCCTTCTAAAAGTAACGGACCATTAATAGTAATATCTCCTGTCTCACTAGTCCATCCACCAAGAAAAGGTTCAGTAGACCCAAAAACAGTAATAGTTTCACTAGAAGTAGGATTAATCTTTAACTTTAAAGGACCAGTAGGAGAATGAAAAAGATCTCTCATTAATAACTTATCATCTTTTTCAACTGCTATAAAATATGAAACAAATTTAATAGTTTCATCAGTTTTTGCATCAAATAATCTTAACTCAAAAAATGAATTTTCTTTGCTATCTGAGGTGAGTATTGGAGGATTAATTTTAGTATAGAGACTTGCCTCCCTGTCACCTACGGAAGCAGGAGGTAATTTCTCTTCAAACAAACCATCAGAAAAAGCATATTGAATTGGATCAATTAATAATATATAGAATAAAATAAAAAATGCAATTAGTTGTATAGAGCATAAAAAACTTATTTTAGGACTCATTTATACCAAATTTATTGTATTAAACCTGCTTTTAAAATAGCTTTCTTTTTAAAAGTAATTTTGACTAGAAAGAAAAATAACGATTTTCGCATTCATAGACTAATCTGGAAATCACAACATGGGCATCTATTTGCTCATTTGCAATAGAATATGTCATATGAAATCTCTCTCTAGTACTTTGAGAAAAATCTCCACTCTGAAATCCACCTATTACAAAAACTATTTTTTTATTATTTGTTTCTATATTTTCATTTACAATAGTTTTGAAGTCTTGGGGGATACCTGTACTCGAAAGTCCTATTATTTTATCGGGTTTAATAACTTTATCAATCAACTTATCAAAAGTCATATTTTTTTCAATTTTTAATAAATATTTATTGTGATTTTTTTCTTTATTCTTTATCTCCTTTTCCTGATATAGTTTTATCATTAATCCCTCAAATCGTCTATATGATTTTGGTATATGGACTTGTTCGCCGATAAAAATTACTTTATTGTCTATAGTATGAAGGTATACATCCACCAAATTGTTTAAGAAGAGGGGAGTTGAAAGTATTGACAACAAACATATATGGACAAGATCTGGTCTCCCTCTTTTCCAAATATATTCTATATTTTTTTCTTTCATGGCGGTATAGTGATAGCTTTTGTCAAGAAAAACTTCACTAACGGACTTACCAACTTTCGCGGAATAATTAATTATTAGCGGATTATTTCTTAATTCGTTTGGTATAATTTCAAGTGCAGATTCTGCTAACACGATAGCCAGACGGGATCTTTTCAAGTTGAATAGCATTGCTATGCTATATTATTTAATGATATAATTGTCATATTATTGGTATCCAAATTCGTTCGCGAGCATAAAATTTTTATTTTAAAATGTAATTAATTGTTCATAACCTTGGGAAAACGTCAAGCGAAACTATTAGGACAAGAAAGAATCTTGATATTAATTAGAAGTGCTTTTCAAGAAATAGGTAATGATTACAAATTAGCAAATGATCAAGCACAGCTCGCTAAAAAAATCGCAAAAAGATTAAGACTAAAACTTCCTTATGATATCCGTCAGTTCTATTGTAAAAAATGTAAACTTTTTATCTGTCCAGGTTTTAATTGTAGGGTAAGAATCGGTAGATCCAAAATCAAGGCATTAAGAATAACATGTCTGTCTTGTAATAATGTTTATCGAAAGGTGATTTAAATAGTCTTTAAGAATGGTGAGAATAAGGATTTATAGGGGTATAAGATTTATTCTGATACTATAATGGCTAAAGTTTACGACGTTCCATCTGATAAGTTTATTGATAAATTAGCTACATTTTTAAAAAATGATAAAAAGATCGAACCACCTTCATGGTCATATTTTACCAAAACAGGTCCTCATACTGAAAAAATACCACAAAATAAAGATTGGTGGTATATTAGATGTGCATCAATCCTAAGGAAAGTGTATATTCACGGACCAGTTAGTGTTGAAGATTTAAGAAGTAAATATGGAGGAAGCAAACAAAGGGGATACAATATTGCTCACCACGTAGATGCTAGCGGCGGGATAATACGAACAGGTCTAAAACAATTGGAAAGTTCAGGATATGTTGTTAAGAAAAATAAAGGAAGGATAGTATCAGACGACGGAATGAAAAGAGTCGATAGAATAGCAACTGAGCTTCACAAAGAGTTACAGAAAACAAACCCGGAATTGAGTCGATATTCTTGATGAGTTAAAGAAAAATGTCTCTACCAAATCACAATTCAAACGATGAAGAAACAAGAAAAAGAGAAGCAGAAGCAGAAGCTATGCGTCAGAGAGTGTTATTGATGCTTTTAGAACCACCTGCGAGACAGCGTCTCGCAAATGTTAGAATAGTCAAACCAGAATTAGCTGGTGCAGTCGAAAATTACCTTATAAATGCTGCTCAAACAGGAAGGCTTAATCGTCCATTAAATGATGACGAACTCAAGCAGATTTTAATAAATATTCAAACACCAAAAAAAGACTTCAAAATTAGTAGAATATAACAAGTCAATCACCATATGTGAGTTCAATTCTGAAATACGCTGTAAGGATTATCTATAAATTGGTTCCTTATATTAATCCAAATATTCTTTTAAGATCTATTCAAGTAATGAACTCTGAAGTAAAATTTGATGATTTCAGAGTAAAAATTGGTATTGGAAGTTTTTCCGTATACAAACAATTGTTAAATTTTTTAGCACACAATAAAATTGGAATACCATTATATAAAAATGGTAGACACGCTCTCTTATTTTCAGAGATGGACCGAATTAGAGCATCAGTATTAGCTCTACAAATGGGCTGTGATATCCAAGAATGCTCTAAAGTACTCTCTTGGAAAGACTTTGAATATTTTACTGCTGAACTTTTAACGAGGTTTGAATACAATACGAAAGTTAATGTCATCTTGTCTAAACCTCGAGCTCAACTAGATGTTGTTGGGGTGAAGAATGATTTTGCAATTACCATAGATTGTAAACATTGGAAGTATAGCAGTAAATCAACTCTTACCATATATGTTGAAAAACAAATAAGAAGAACCATGTTATGGATACAAACAGAAAAGGAAATAAATAAAGCTCTTCCTGTTATAATTACACTCGATAATACTTTCTTTAAGTTAATTAATGGAGTACCTATTGTTCCTATATTGACTTTAAAATCATTTTTGAATGAATTTGACACAACCGATCAATCTATTTTCTTAATACATAAAAACTAATTGTAATCTCGTAACACATAATAACTTTTACTTTGACAAAAAGAAAAAAAAATATTCTAAAAAATTTTTAGTTAGTTTAGTGTGGACGTCGTAAACCAGATGCAATCACATATGCTAGGCCTACTGCTAGCCCAAATGTCAAGGGTATCCATACGCCGAAGGTATCTAAATTAATAGGCACATTAAGTTGTTGTATTAAATTACCAAATATGTCCATTTTCCTGTAATGATTAGAAATCGGTTGCTTATAAGCGTTTAACATCATTACAAATTGGGTTCTGAGAGAAATTCCATTTAGATAAATGTGTTATCTGCTCCTAAAAAAGCTAAATCTATAGGATGTATATCGATATCAAATCATTTTTTAGTTTTCCTTAAATATCCCTAATTCTCTAATGGTTTAATATGAAAATGCAGAAGGAAATGCGCAAGTTCTGTCCAAAATGTAAGAGCCATACAGCCCAAGCAGTATCCATTTATAAAAAAGGAAAAGATAGGAAAACAGCTTTAGGTTCACGCCGACACGCAGAAGATAAAAAAGGTTATGGAGGTCAGAAATTTCCTGAATTAAAAAGGACTGCTAAAACAACTAAAAAAATTACTTTAAGATATACTTGTAAAACCTGTCAACGCAAATCGATGAGGGAAGGAATGCGTATGAGAAAATTAGAAATTGGTGCTTAAAATAGGGTATATGTGTGTGTAGATTATGAAAGAAAATATATTAATACCAAAACCAAATAGTGCATTCCTTAATATTCAATGTTCAAAATGTGGGGCAAATATTATAATTTATTCCCATACTACCTCAAATATCTCTTGTAAGTCATGTAATGAATTAATAGCTGAGAGAACCGGTGGTAAAGCAAAGATTAATGGGAATATAATAAGTACCTTAGATTAACTTAACTTAAATTATTATTAGAAATTTTATTTCATATTTCTTAAAACTTTACTTTTAACAAAATTTCTTGCAATATGTAGATCTTTTTTTTCATTTACATTTACAGCTATTCCAATACGATTCATAATTAGGTATTTTTCTCTAATAAGACTACAATTATTTTTTCTCTTTTTAAGATTGAATATAGTTATACCTGAATAACAATAATTCCTTTTTCGATATTCAAATACAATACTAGGTTTAATACATATCTTCTCAAGAATTTTTTTGTCGAATATGATGGAATTACATGTGGCACTGAGATCATACTTACTCAAAATTTTCAATATATCTATTTCTGTAAATAAAGGTAGATCTGCTGATACCATAAATATAATATATTCGAAAAAATGTTCAATAACAAAAGCTAGATCAGTAGAATATCCTTTACCATAACCTTCTATGATTTCTAGAGGAGGATCGAGGTTAGAACTGTATTTTTGTAAAAACTTTAGTGTCTTAAAAGCATTTTTACTTACACAAACAACGATTTTATAAAAACAAGTTGATTTAGTGAGAGCTTCAATAACATATTCTATTAATCTTTTACCATTGATCTTTAATAGTAGTTTTTCTGTTTTGTAGTCTCTTTTCATTCTACTGCCTTCTCCACCAGCCATAATAACGGCAATAATTTGTTTGTTAAATTTTTCAGTAACTTTATCTGTCAATACCTTAAAAAGATATATGAATTAGATAAATAAATAATCTTGAAATCTCATTAGTTGCACCTATGGTATCACCTGATACCCCACCAAATGATCTATTTGCTATTAATGATAAAGTAATACTAACTGATAACATTGTAATTATACTTGCTATCGTATAATAAAAATTGAACCCAAAAGTGATTATGCTAGCAACTACAATTAAATTTGAAACTAAAAATTTTTTTTTATTTTTCATTTCTTTTATAAATAGTGTATTCATCCCCTGCCATGCAGATTTTCCTAGATAACATTGTAAAACCATACTATATTTAGATAGAACTTCAGCTATGATTATCATAGACAGTAATTTAGTTTTTTCGTCTATATATGAAACTAAAATTATCATTCCTATAATATAGAAAATTAAAACGAACGTTCCTGCTGTACCATTTCGAGGATCGGACATTACTTTATGTTTAAAATCTATGGATCCTTTAGCCATTAATCCATCTGCTAGATCTGATAATGCATCACTATGATGAAGACCAGTTATTCCTGCCATAAATGCAGTGATAATAAATCCTAGCAAAAGCCCTTCTAAAAAAGAAAATAAAAAAAAAGATAAAATTCCTATTACTAATCCTATTATTAATCCAATTAAAGGGAACAAATACATATTTTGAGCTATATATTTTATATCGTAATTTTTTATTGGAATTATTGTTAAAAAGGAAAGAATAGAATATATTTCATTAAACACCAAATATAATATTCCACCAATTTAAAAGACCTAGAATAATTATAATCGGACTGGCAACAACTATACAAAAAATAACAATTGTTGTTTTCATTATCTTTATAGCCATTTTACATTTTTCTATTGAAATTTTTTCGAATGGTTCTCCAATGCTATAATAATCTACTTTTTCCAATCTTATTCTTAGTGCTCCGGCCAGAACAGAAATAGGATGACCAGAATTAACACTAATTGTATAATTTCGTTCTTTTCTGAAAATGGTAATGGAATTTTTCCAATCAGCATTATTAATATTCGCAGCAAATATCATTAATACTGCAGCAATCCTTGAAGGAATAAAATTGGCGTATGTATCCGCTTTTGCAGCTATCCATCCTATATTCTTAAAATAACTTTCCTTATACCCAATCATTGAATCCAAGGTATTGATTACTCGAAAAATAAAAGCGCCTGTAGGACCAAAAAGAGAAAAATAAAATATTGGTGATAGAATTCCATCTACTATACTATCAGCAATAGATTCTATTGCTCCTGATAAGATATGTTGTTCATCTAGAGTTCTAGTGTTTCTACTCACAATCATGGACAAATTTGTCCTAGCATTTTCAATATCATTATTTTGTAAAGCTGTAGTAATGGCATTGATATGTTTTTCCATACCTTTTATTGCAATTACAGAATATAAGATGAAAATTGATAAAATCATCATTAAGATAAAATTAATATGATAGAGATAAACTAGAGCAAGTTGTATTATCACAGCAAAAAAGGTAATAGTTAAAGTAGTAAATAGTATTCCATTTTTTTTTTCATATTTTCTATTTCCTTCATTTTTTATCTTTGAAACAAAATAATTGATATATTTTCCTAGCCACGCAACTGGATGGATTTTATTCTTCGGATCTCCTAACATCAAATCAAAAAGGATTGATATTAACAGAATACAAATCAAGTATAAAAATGATATCATTATTCGAGTTTTAAAACTTGCTTCAAGATATACTCAACATTTATCTTAGTCCCAATAGTTGCTGCTAATAATTCAATTTGTTGATTCATTTTTTTTTTTGAACTAAATTTTTGTAAATTTTCCAAATTATCATTATTTGTACTATCAAGAGAATCCTCTGGAGGCAAAAAAAATTCAAATTTGGGGATTATACCTAGATTATTCAGTTTAGTTCTCCATTCAATAAATCGTATCGCATCTTCAAGTATATTCTCATTTCCACGAAATTTATTAATAATGAAACCCTTGATCAGTCGTTGCTGTTTTATTTTTAACAATTTTATTGTTCCAAAGATACTTGCAAAACAACCGCCTCGCTCAATATCAGATACTAATATAACAGGAGATGCAATTTTTTCAGCAAGTAACATATTAGCTATATCATATTTTGCAATATTAATTTCAGCTGGGGAACCTGCGCCTTCTATTATTATTATGTCATTTTCATTTTTCAATTTATTCACTGCATCCAATACAATGGGAAACCCTTTAGCCAAAACAAATTCATTATAATATTTGATTGCAGACATTTCTTCTAAAAATTTTCCTGCTACAAAAACATTGCTTCTATTATCTCCTAAAGGGACTAGTAGAACCGGATTTATTTGCCATTCAGGTTTTTTTCTGGCTGCAAATGCTTGTATAGCCTGAATCTTCGATATTGTGTAGAGATTTGAAATACTATGAATTTTTGAAGACATATTTTGAGCTTTAAAAGGAGAGACTTTGTATCCTAAATTAGATAATATTCTACATAAGGCTATTACAATAGTGCTTTTGCCTGCTCCTGAAGAAGTGCCTTGAACCATCAAAACTTTACCCTTCATAAAAAACTCTTATAATATTCTTCTCATCTAGAATTTATTTATTCTTAAATATCTTGTATTTATTTAAATTATTGTTAATATCATGAATCGCCTTTAACAATATTAGATTATCCTTATGAGTTCTTACAGCTACTCTAATAAAATTAGTGGATATTCCTCGAAAAGTAGAACAATCTCTCACAAAAATGCCATGAAAATTTAACAAAGTTTTTTGGTAGGTGATAGAATTAATATTGTTTAACTTAATTAAAAAGAAATTAACATCTGATCTTAAAGCCTTCAGATGGTTCCCTATGTTATTGATTTTTTTGTACATGAAGTTCCTTTCCCTTTGAATAATTTTTTTGGCCCTACTAACATGGTCTTGATCGTTTAGTGCTGTAATGCCCGCTACTTGGGCAATTCCATTAACACTCCATGCTATTTGTAATGGTTTTAATTTTCGAATTAGATGAGGATTAGCAATTAAATAACCTAAACGCAATCCTGCTAATCCATATGACTTTGTCATCGACCTCAGTATTGCTAGGTTGTCGTATTCTTTTATTTTTGATACCAGCGATTTTTTTTCTATATCATTTAAGAATTCTATAAAGCTCTCGTCAATGAGTAAAATGGTCTTGGAATGGTCAATAGAAGATAAAATTTTTTCTATCTGCTGAGTGTTTACGAGTCCAGTAGGATTATTAGGATTGCAAATGAAAATTAAACTATTAGAATTTTTATTTGCTTTTTCTATTACTCTATCAGTTTGTATTTGTAATTTTTTTGATAATGGGACGTAATCTATTTTCATTGTACATCTTTTAGAGGCAAGTTCGTACTCACAAAATGTAGGTGGTAGTATGATAGAATTAGTTAAGGAAACAGCCCTTACAAAATTATGAATGATCTCTGTTGCCCCATTTCCTACACTTATCCACTCTTTCTCAATACCGTGTTTGACATATTCTGCAATACTTTTCTTAAGTAAATTGCAATCTGAATCTGGATAAACAGGAGATATTTGTTTTATATTTTTTGTAATTTCTTTTAAAACTTTTCTAGAAATACCTAACGGGTTTATACTTGAACTAAAATCAATTTTTACCTTTAAATAATTTTTAGTTGAATATATCCCTCCATGAGAACAAGATTCAACACCGTATAATTTTTTTTTTTCTTGTATATTATTTAGAGGCTTTATATCGTTAATATTACCAAGATCTAGCAAAACTTTATTATCAATCATACCAATATTATTTATCATGTAAATATTTTTTTAACTTAAATAAACATTATTAAAAAGCATATTAAATAGTCATATTATGTTAAAAGTAGCATTAATTGGTTCTACAGGTGCAGTAGGCCAAGAATTTGTTATTGCACTCAAAAATCATCCATGGTTTGAACTGGCAGCAGTAGCTTCCTCAAAAAGATCCGCAGGTAAGCGATATATTGATGCACTTCGTGATGATAGTACAGGTATTTTAAAATGGCATAATAGGGAAGAGGTTCCTGATTACATCACAAATAGAATTGTAATGAATGTAGATGAAATAGATTCAAATGAATATGACTTAATATTTACAGCCGTGGAATCATCTGATGCTCAAATCATTGAACCGAAATTTGCAGAGACTACACCTGTAATCAGTACTGCAGCTGCATTTCGTTACCAAGAAGATGTTCCTATACTAATTCCAGGAATTAACGATGACCACATAAACTTATTAAAAATCCAGAAGAAGAATAGAAATTGGAAAGGATATATCTGTCCTTTACCTAACTGTACCACTACGGGATTAGCTATTACATTAAAGCCCATATTAGATAATTATGGAATTAATTCTATTTTTATGACATCAATGCAGGCCCTTTCAGGCGCAGGACGATCTCCTGGTGTAGCAGCGCTTGATATCATCGATAATGTGATTCCTTTTATTCCAAAGGAAGAAGAAAAGGTTCAAGTCGAAACAAAAAAAATCTTAGGCACACTCAAAAACGGTTCAATTTCTTCATCGCCCTTCAAAGTGAGTTGCACCTGTACAAGAGTTCCTGTAATGGATGGACATACTGAAACTGTTTTCGTTGATACACAACAGCCTTTAGAACCTGATCAAGTTAAAGAATGCATGATAAAGTTTTCTAAATCAATAAAAATAAATGGTCTACCTTCTTCTCCGAATGAATATATTATAGTACATGATGATCCCACTAGACCTCAACCTAGAATAGATAGAGAAATCAATGATGGAATGACTACATTTGTAGGTAGATTGAGAAAAGACACAGTATTTGATAATGGAATAAAATATGTCTTACTTTCCCATAACGAAAAAATGGGTTCTGCCAAGGGAGCCGTCCTTTTAGCTGAATTGCTCAAAACTAAAAATATGATTTAGCTTTTATCAACTTGTAATTCAATTTGAAGAATTAATATTAAACCTTCTGATAAATTAGGTTAGTTGAAAATGAGTTGAGATCTATATAGTGATCCGCGAAGTCACCATTGTGAACAAGGTAAGAAATTATTATGAATTAACAAAGCCAAAGATATGGTATTTGCTAGTTTTTACTGCCTTTGGATCTGCTCTAACTGCCTCTTTATTATTTGATATACCACTAAGCCCTTTAACGTGGATCCTACTACTGGGCGGAGTTGCAGCAGGTTCAGCTGCTGCTGATACTATTACAGGTTATAATGACCGTGATATCGATGCTATAATGGATAGAACTAAAGATAGGCCTATTCCATCTGGCAGAATTTCACCGAGGAATGCATTAATTTTTGGTCTTATTCTGACTGTTATTGCCTTGATATTTTCGTGGCTTATCAATTTGTGGGCATTTTTATTAATGATTTTTGGTTTATTTGATAATATTATTATTTACAGCAAATGGCTAAAAAGACGTAGCCAGTCAAATATTGTTCTGGGAGGATTTTCAGGTGGAGTGCCCGCTTTCATAGGATACGTTACTGTAACTACGCAAAACATCGAAATAGGTCTAGTTATGGCTGGTCTTGTGTTCTTATGGATACCAACACATATCTGGAGCTTAGCTTTACATGTAAGAAAAGATTATCAAAAAGCCAAAGTTCCAATGTTGCCTGTAGTTAGTGAAGAGAAAAAAGCAGTAAGAATAATCGCGGTAACTACTTTGATAATGGTTATATTTAGTATATTGCCTTTCTTCTTTAATCAATTTGGACATATATATTTAGTTACTGCAACTATATTTGGTGCTATAATGATGGGACTTTCTTTATGGCTCTTAATTAAACCTACAGAAAAAGCCTCATGGACAGTTTTTAAATTTTCGAGTCCTTATCTTACAGCAGTTTTCATAGCATTTATGGTAGATGCATTTTTTCATTAATATGATATGGACAAATTAACTCTATTATTATTATTATTTATTATTAACACAAGTAAATTAATAAATAATATCCCAATATTACTATAATTAATGTCATCAGATCATGAAACGGATTCCTCAGTAGAAAATATAAAATCATGGGAAGTAGAATCCTTATCATCAGTTGAAGAATTCGATGACTATTCAAAAGCACTTGATCTGTTTAATATCAAATCAAACCAAGACGAAGAGCCAATTTTGTATGAGATTCAAAAGTCAAATATAAGTGGTTCTATCATTAAAAGAATCCCAATTCTAAATATTAAACAATCTAAGAAAAGAAAAGAAGAATTAGAAAAAAAAAAACTACCAATACAATCTCCTAATCAAGAAGAACAAAAAAAAACCTCATCACAAACTAAAAATAAACCTCAAAGTATAAAATATCGAATTGTAATTTTGGTAATTATAATAGTTGCATTTTTAATATTATTATATGTTTTAAGTCAATTAGTCACCTCATCCGATACATTAAATGCTCATTTTTCACTTGGTCAATTATTAAAGAAGAATAGTGATATTTCTTTAATTGCTTGATTCTTCTTGAAAGAAGATCCTCAATTAGTAATAGTAATCCACAAAATGCCTAGCCTGGATCGAATAAACTGAACCTTTCTAAAATGGTTTGAGTGAATGGAATTTTTTAATCAATACATTCTTTAAACCAAGATTAATTAGTCTAGAGACAATAATAGAAATCTTAATGACTTGACCAAATTATCTCCAACACATACTCCTAATTATTTAGTTTTTAAATTAAAAATCTCGTCTAGAGTTATTGAATATGGTTTTTTACCACTTAGTTTGAATCGAATGGAATTACCTTTGAATTCCGATTGTTGAATGTAGCCTAATTTCTTGAAAATAGATAATGCAATTTTTCCTCTTTGTCTATTATTTCCACATGCCATTCTATCTTTGTCTTGTATGTCTTGAAGAATAAATGTTCCCTCTTTATTCTCTTCGGAAACAGATATTACGGCTCGCCAAAGTCGAGAGATATAAGAATTAGGTTCATTTATAGAACCCATATATATTATTTTTGAACTTCCTATTGATTTTGTTATTAATTGTGCAGCAAAATTAGTCTTATCCGTTTCTTTAAAGTATATTCTATAGACACTTTGTTTTTTAAATTTCCTGTTTTCTTCATTATCAAACCAGTATACATATCCACTAGGTTCTGGAAGATAAGGTTGAACAAACCTTTTCTCATTTGTGGAAGTCATATAATTCACATTGTTATGGTCATGAACTTTAGTAGTTTGTTGAACTTTTGTATTTTTATCTAAATTCAATATCATTTGTGCCTCTGAAAGGAATTCAAAATTTACAATATACTTTTTATTCCTCCTTGACTCAATTAACATTATTATTCCATCATCAATTAAATCTCTCAAAGCCCTGTCCAAGTTATTATCGTAATGCTTTCCAAGTTCTCTTATGATATGCTCATGGTATATAGCATTATGTACTCCTTCACCAATTAGTTGGTATAAGAACCATCTTTTCCATTCCTGTACACTAAGCATTCGATATTAAAAGCTATTTTCTACGAATATATAAGCATAAAGATCAAATTTTAATTATTAGGATATTTGTGAAAACATTTGAATGTTTAATAACCTAAAATTTAATAATAATTTGAAAACGAACATATTAACATTTGATAGCAAGAGTGCTTAAAATTTGAAAGAAACTCAAGAACAACAACTAGTTATTTGAAAGTTTTATATTTAATAAACTGGTTCTATAATTAATATAAATTAGATGCCTCTGATTAGCATATCCCTCTATCCGGGTAGATCGGATGAACAAAAAAAAGAATTTGTAGAAAAAATAACTGAAACTGCAGTAAAAATTCTAAAAACAAAACCAGAACATGTATTAGTTGTATTCGACGAAAATCCAAAGGAAAACTGGTATTTGGCAGGGAAAAGACTTTAAAAGAACTTCAATGACTTTCAATACCTTCTATGTCTTTTTTTCTTTATTTAATGTGTGTTTTTGGTCAAGTTTTTTATATTAAATAAGATTATCCATTTCAGTTAAAGCTTTAATTTCTTTACATCTTTTTCTTAAAGAAACCGTTGAAATATCTGCTACTTGACAAATTTCTACTTGTCGGATAAATTCATCACATACTTGAGATGCTAAATATATTACTGCGCCTGCTATTGCTCTAGGGTTTTTACCAATTGAAATACCTTTCTGTTCTACTTTTGAAAATATTTGTAATGCTTCTCTTTTAGTTTTTTCACTTAATTTTAGTCTATTACAAATAATAGTAACATAGTCTGGCCCTTTTGTAGCAGGAATGTTAAGTTCTAATTCGTTTAATATGAGTTTATAGTGCGCCATTAACTCTTTACTTGATATATTACAGATTTCAGAAATATCTAAGATAGTCTTAGGTGTCGATGCTTCTCGACACGCAGCATATAATGATGCTCCTACCAATCCTATTGTTGATCTCCCTTTAGCTAATTTTTTGATTGCGGCTTTTCTATAAATATATGCAGCACTTTCAATAACAGCGTGATTTACAGAGAGCTTATCTCCAAAATTATTTAAATATTTTAAAGCTTTTTCTAGATTTCTAGATACAGAATCATTTAGTTGAGATCGACTATTCCAAGTTCTTAGTCGTTGAATTTCCATTTTTTGTTTTGGTTGCAAAGCCTTACCCCGTGCATCGATATCACCCATTCCTATTAATGTCGATAAACCTTTGTGATGAACAGCTAAAGATTCAGGCATACCGGTTCTAGCTCTATCGTTATAATCTGATTGAACGATATAACCTTGCATATTTTCATTATTCAATAATTCATTATTAATTACACATCCACAAGAAGAACAAACAAATTCGTTTGCAGAGTTATCAAAAATGATGGATTCTTTCTGACATTGGTCGCAATATGAAGGGCTCTTTGGATTTATTTTTTCAGGTTTTTGTTGTTCTCCGCTCTTTTCCATTGAAATTTCATAGTAAACAATTATTTTATTTATATGTTTTCTAGAATTTAGATTATCTACTTAATAATGTTTATTTATAAGAATATTAGATTTTAATTTAAGTTATAAGTTCGATTTTCTAATTTCAATATGTTATATTGCAAATAAATCTAACTTTATTCAAGAATAATGTATTTTATACATTTTCTATATAATTACATTTGATATTTGTTATACAAATTTCTTATAGCACATTTACTTTACTAGAAATTCAGATAACTACTTTTATTAAGATTGGATACCTATTTATTGATTATTTAGAAATGATATTTTCATAAAACAGTTAGATATGTCTGTATAACTGATTTAAGTTTTTATTATTTTTTTAAACCTTTGAAATAAACGAGATTGACTATAAGTTGATTTAGAGAGTAATACCCTAACTTATTAGAATTACTACCATATATGTTTGTCATCTATTTTTCTCAAAGAGGGATGAAATAATAATCTAAGCCATTGAAGATATTTTTAGCATACATAGTTTACGTAATTATAGAATTTTTAGAATAATTGTGCCAATTTCTCATATATAGCAAATATTGAATACCAAATCTTTCATTTATATTATCCACACTAGATTCAGAGTTACAATAATTGGAACTGTATACAGTTTCCCTCATGCCTTGGTAGCTCAGCCTGGTAGAGCGTTTCCTTGGTAAGGAAAAGGTCGCGGGATCAAATCCCGCTCAAGGCTTTTCTTTTGTGTACTAATTTGAAGCGAATTTTCCTTGTTTGACTATTTTAAATGGTTTTCTGGTATACTATATTTAGTAACACCGTTATCAATTTACAAACTGATGAAAAATATATTATAAAGAATTCACGAGAAAGATTATCTATTTCTTCCTAAGAATCGAGATTCGATTTAGGTGTAAAGGAAGAGATAAGAATAATACTACTACTACTGATAAGAATAATCTAGCAGAGAAGAGTTTAGTAGATCTGTTGCCTTTGCCGAAATTAAGAAATCAATCAATAAGAGAGAATTACAATATAAAGATTAGCAAATTTTGGTCTTTAGTTAATTTTGTATTTTGATTGATATTGACACATTAAAGTAATACAATAGTTTATGTATTGACACAAAAAAAGGTATGTTGTCCTCTCTATGTCTACTTAACTTGATAACAAGATCAAAAAAACATTTATGATTTAACAAGGCATTAAAAGGAAAATAAGTTCTATCTAACGGTCCTTTAAAATCGTAACAATTATAAATCTTAAAAATGTATGAAGAAGTATATACCATCTCTGCATTTAAAATTATAAAATGTTGTAAAAATAACAAGAAATTGTAAGAGTTAAATAATAAAATATTAAATTGATCATTTTTGAGCACAAAATTACTTCTTTTAACTTATAAATAATTTAGAAGACAAAAATGTTATTATCATGACCGCTTTTAAATCCAGAAGAGATTAGAAAACTTTATTTAATAAGAATAGATTGGATGTAGCTAAATACTTTAGAAAAGGTTATCGTTATCATGAGTATTACCATCTGCTTATTATAGAAATCAGACATGGGGATCTTTACAAAAGTCATGGATAGGATATTGTATAGCTATCAATAAATGAGAATTTGATAAACAAATTATCTATGCTAAAAGAATACGAAAGTTAGAAAGGAGTTGGGTTTAGGAATAACTGATTTTACAATCTTACACTGAAATGTCAATAGTGATTATAATCCACTCCATCCAATTATAAAAATATTTTATAATTTTATATTTTAATATCTAATCGAACGATTCAAGAATTGTTTCCGATATACCAATACAATAGTAGTCATACAAAAATAATGACGTAAAAAACAAAGTAGGAAAATGAAGATTCTAAGATTTTATGAAAATGTTATCTTAATGAAGTAAGAAATTTAATACTATTGCTGATCGCTAAAATAATCGATTTAAAATTCCTCCCATTGTAGTATTATGAAAATTACATAGGTTAGGATACAGACTATCCCAAGCGAAAGGGAATATCAGAAATCCGTTATGGACTGTTAAGATAAAAAATACAAAAAAATTGTGTTTAACGAGAGTTTAATGCTTATGATGTGATTCTTAATAATTATTAGAGTGATAAGTTAAACGAACTAGTGTCAAATTCTTTGAAGGGCAAGGAACAAAATAAAGAATACAATCTATGCTTTAATATAATTATCATATTTTGGAAAGATTATATATGAAGATCTCAATCCATGAGAAGATAGTGTGACACTATTATCATGCTATTATATTAAGATCGTCCTTAATATTATAACCTATTTTGAATCATTTATATTTTTATTCGATTCCTTATTTTGTATTTCAATATTATCATATTCATTTTAATATATCCTCAATTGATCCTAATTGTATTAAAAATATGAAGGGAATAATCTTCGATATGGATGGTGTTTTAATAGATGCAATGCCCTTTCACGCGGAAGCAATGAAAATTGCGATAAAAGAGGAAACTAACTATGAAATAGACAAAAAAATCGTGTATCAATTAGAAGGTATGCCTTCAAATAACTTGATAAAGGAGATATTCAAAAAATTTAATATAAACAAAGAACTTGATCAGAAATTAGTAGATAAAATAAGTGAACGAAAGAAACATCTATTTAAAGAAATTGAAAATACCCAACTTATTGAAGGCGTTCGTGATCTCATTAAAGTGCTAAATGAATGTAAATGCTTAAAAGCAATTGTTACTGGTGCAGCGAAGAAAGAAATAGAATTAACCATCGATAAAATGATTGGATTAAAGAATTTTGATGTGATTGTATCGGGAGATGATGTTGAGTCTGGAAAACCTGATTCTACTCCATTTATTGTAGCATTACAAAAAATGAATATAAAATCATCAGAATGTATAGTAGTTGAAAATGCTCCTTTAGGAGTTGAAGCGGCGAATAAAGCAGGTATAAGATGCATTCTAACACTTAACAATACGCCACTTGATATTTCATCTGATTTTAATAAAATTATACCAAGAGAAATGCAGATCTTTCCAAATACTAAATCTACAATTGATTTTTTGAGAAAGTGGTGTTGCAATAATTAGCAATTGATTAGAGAAACCCTTTATTCTGAATTCTATACCTTTCTTTCTCAAAGATAATCACAGATAGAGTATATTAAAAATTGATATGTAGAATTTTCCACCTAAAGAAGAATATCTTTAGAATGAAATATCTGATAAAGTGGGAAGGATTAATTTATTCAGAGATTGTTCAATACTAAAATATAGAATTATGGAAAATATTTTAAGTTAATTAGTTATGGGTATTTTATCGTAATAAATTAAATAAGGAGAATAATATTTATTTCAATTTTTCTACATTTAGCAAATTCGTAATATTCTGTAGAGTAAAACTAAAAGGTAATTTGAGATTTATAGCAGAACTAAGAATTATACTAAATTAATAATTATAACTATTGCTTCTATAAGGTTTTGTCATCTCAACCACAATATCGTAACAACTTTTGCAAACAATTTTATTTTTTATTGTGTTTTTTAGGAGCTTATTTCCATCTTTTTCATTACAATAAATACATACATTATATTCAGTATTTTCGCTAGAATTTTTCATGTTTTTCGTTTTCAATATTTGATTAAATATACTAATACAAACTGCGGAGCTTAAAATTAAGTGAGCTAAATATTATAGTACACAAACTATATTTATTATTATTATTATTATAATTATTATTATTATTA